>JBFKFH010000152.1:0-7835 GCA_041618685.1 Rheinheimera sp. | reverse complement strand
GTAGCGCAGTCGGTCAAACCATTGCGGCAGCGGTAGATAGAGTAAGTCTTGCCTTGTTCCAGTTGCAGCGCCAGCTCGTTGTCACTTGTCTGGCAGCCGCGCCGGGTCGATTCAGCCTGACGGTGAAACTGAATGCAGGCACGTTGCCAGCGCGACGACGCCAGTACCTTGCCTTGTAAATCGAGCAGGGCAATAGGAATGCCCAGAACCAACAGAAAATTTTCGAACAACGCATTTAGCCGGGAAAAATCCAGCCCGGCGATAAGCTGGCTCGCTACTGTATTGTCTGGCGCAGGCAATGCTTGATTCCACTCGGTGGATAGGGGATCCAGCATTTGGATCAGGTTTGCCTCGCGTTGCAGGTGCGGTGATTTTTTTGTCATGACGTAACCAGTTTAGTCACATTAACGTGGTCGTGCCATGTCGCTGCGGCTTTAGCCGGCCACAGCCTTGTATTGCTGTCGTTTATTGATGCCGCTGCTGCAGTACTTTAATGACATCATTTAGCTGTAACTTTTGGCTACGCAGCAATACCAGCAGATGAAAAATCAGATCTGCCGCTTCGTTTGCTAACTCTTCGGTATCACCAGCCATTGCTGCCAGCGCCGACTCTACCCCTTCTTCGCCAACTTTTTGCGCAATACGTTTTACACCTCTGGCAAATAAGCTTGCGGTATAGCTGCTTGCCGGATCTGCACCTTCGCGGCTTTGAATCACCTGTTCTAAATCATATAAAAACGCCAGTTGCGGGCTGTTAGCCTGGTTGTCATGCCAGCAGGTTTCAGTACCGACATGGCAGGTAGGGCCTTTGGGCTGGGCTAGCACTAAAATACTGTCGGCATCGCAGTCGGCAGCCAGGCTGACGAGTGCTAGCGTATGACCGGAGCTCTCGCCCTTGGTCCACAGCCGCTGCTTGCTGCGACTGTAAAAGGTTACGTCGCCACTGCTCAGGGTTTGGTATACAGCAGCCGGGTTCATATAGCCCTGCATTAATACCTTGCCTGATATTGCATGTTGCACTATCGCAGGCAGTAGTTGGTCGGCGGGCCAGTTAAGCTGGTCGATGATATCGTTATTCATACTGTTCTCTCTAAGGCCGGATACTAATGCCATCGGCCAGTAGCTTGGCTTTTAGTGCGGCAATTTCAATAATGCCTTTGTGAAATACACTGGCGGCTAAAGCACCGTCGACATCAGCCATGCGGAACACGTCAGTAAAGTGTGCCATGCTACCTGCGCCACCGCTGGCGATAAGCGGTACTTTGCATAGGGCGCGTATGCTGCTTAGCTGAGCAATGTCGTAACCCTGGCGTACGCCGTCCTGATTCATACAGTTCAGCACAATTTCACCGGCACCGCGCTGCTGCACTTCGGCTACCCAGTCCCGGGTAAGCCATTGCGTTTTTTGCGTACGTTTTTCATCGCCGGTAAATTGATATACCTGATATTGGCCGGATGCGACATCAAAGAAGCTATCGATCCCCACCACGACACATTGCTGGCCAAAGTTATGATTTAGCTCGCTGATCAATTCGGGCCGCGCCAGTGCGGGGCTATTGACTGAAATTTTGTCCGCGCCCATGGCTAATATTTTGCCGGCATCTTCAATACTTTTAATACCGCCGGCAACACAAAATGGAATATCGATAACCTCGGCGATACGCTGCACCCAGCTTTTATCGACCACGCGGCCATCACTGGAGGCGGTAATGTCATAAAATACCAGCTCGTCGGCGCCGGCTTCGGCATAGCGCTGTGACAGCGGTACTATGTCACCAATAATTTCATGGTTGCGAAACTGTACGCCTTTGACAACTTTGCCATCGCGTACGTCTAAGCAGGGAATTAACCGTTTTGCCAGCATGCTATGGCCTCCTCAAGCGTAAATTTGCCTTCGAGCAACGAACGGCCAAGAATGACGCCTGCCACACCACTACCTATTAAAGCCCGGATATCATCCAGCTTGCCAATACCGCCGGACGCCTGCCACTGAATTTGCGGGTAGCTTGCTGCCAGCTCTTGGTATAACTGCACGTTCGAGCCGGTTAAGGTGCCGTCTTTGCTAATGTCGGTACACAGCACATGCTTGGCACCCGCGGCAATATAACCATCCAGCACCTGTTCTAACGTAATGCTGGACTGCTCAATCCAGCCGTGAGAGGGCAGGGTTTTCTCGCCGTCGGCGTTAATCGCCACATCCAGTGCCAGCACTATTTGCTCGCCGCCATATTTGCGCACCCAACTTTGCACCAGTTCCGGTTGGCGAATCGCTAAGCTGCCAATTACAACGCGGCCAGCACCGGCGTTGATAAGGTCAATAACATCCTGCTCGCTGCGTACGCCACCGCCAACCTGAATATGCAGTGGTGCAGCGGTCATCAGCTCAGTTAACAAGGCTAATTGCCGTTGAGTCGCATCTTTAGCGCCGGATAAATCGACAATATGCAACCAGTCGGCACCGGCCTGGGCATATTCGTTGCGAAGCTTAATGGGGTTAAAGGCATACTCGGTCGTGCTGTCATAACGCCCCTGATATAGCCGCACCACATTGCCATCAATTAAATCTATTGCCGGAATTATCACAATTGCCACTCCAGAAAATTCTGTAATAACCGCGCACCGGTGCGTCCTGAACGTTCAGGATGAAACTGGGCGCCTACCACATTATTATTGCCAATTACTGCGGCAAAATTATTACCGTAATGACACTGCGCCAGGGTGTATTGGCTGGGCGCAACGGCAAAACTGTGCACAAAATAGACATAGTCCTGTGCGGTAAACCCCGCCAATAGCGGATGCGCGGCAATGTTGTTTAGCGTGTTCCAGCCCATATGCGGTAAACGCAGGCCGCCACTTTGCAGTGGTAAAACAGCACCCGGGATTAAATCCAGACAGGCGACATCACCTTCCATACTGTGACTGTTGAGCATTTGCATACCCAGACAAATTCCGAGCAAAGGTTGTTGCAGGCCCGCCAGCGTGTCAATTAGTTCGGCCTGCTGCAATTTTGCCATGGCGTTGTGTGCGGTACCAACGCCCGGCAGTATCACTTTGTCTGCGGCTTTAATTACTGCCGGCTCTTGACTGATGCGTGCGTCGACTCCCAGACGTTTGATGGCAAAATACACTGAGCTGATGTTGGCGCAACCGGTATCGACAATAACTAACTGTGTCATTACAGTACCCCTTTGGAGCTCGGCAGTGCCTCACCCGATACCGTAATGGCCTGGCGCAGGGCTCGGCCAAAGGCTTTAAACAGGCCTTCAACCATATGATGTTTATTGCCATCGGTGATTGACAGGTGCAGCGTCATTAACATCGCATCGCTGATTGAGCGGAAAAAGTGCGGTACCATTTCCAGGTTCAGTCCGCCGACACTGCCTTCACCTAAATTTGCGTCGAACTTAAACAGTGGCCGGCCGGAGAGATCCAGTACGCATTCAGCTCGGCATTCGTCCATCGGCAGCACAAAGCCAAAACGGTTAATGCCACGTTTGTTGCCCAGCGCTTGTTTTAGCGCCTGGCCCAAAGCCAGCGCGGTGTCTTCTACGCTGTGGTGATCATCAATATGTAAATCGCCCTCAACCTTTACCTGCAATGAAAAGCCGCCATGGGTAGCAATTTGCTCCAGCATATGGTCAAAAAAGCCCACGCCGGTGGCAAAGGCGTTGTTGCCGCTGCTATCTAAGTCGACACTGATCTCGATATCGGTTTCACGTGTTGTGCGTCGTACTGTGGCTTTTCGGCCGCGACTCAAAATACGCTTGGTGATCTCCTGCCAGCCCAGCGTGTCGCGCTGATACTGAAATGACGGTAAGCCCATATTTTCTGCCAGTTGCACATCCGTGGCCCTGTCACCAATAACATAAGAGTTGGTGAAATCGATTTTGCCCTGCTGCAGGTAATCTTTTACCAGTCCGAGCTTGGGTTTGCGGCAACTGCAGTTGTCGTGCTCAAAATGCGGGCAAATCAGCACATCGTCAAACTGAATACCCTGCGAGTTAAGCAGCTGCATCATTTTGTTGTGTGGTGCATCAAAGGTGTCGCGTGGAAAACCGGCGCCGCCCAATCCATCCTGATTGGTCACCATCACTAAGCGGTAGCCGGCGGCTTGTAGCTTTAGCAGTGCAGGCACTAAGCCTGGCTCGTAGGCAAGCTTTTCCAGGCTATCTAGCTGCTTATCAATGGCGGGTTCTTCCACCATGGTGCCGTCGCGGTCGATAAATAAAATAGGCTGGCCACTCATGCGCGTTCTCTTTGCTGTGAAGTGTTAGAAAGGGGATCCTGTGCAGTAAAGTAGCTGTCCATGGCATTTGTTAACGCTTGCATCTCTTCGGGTGAACCAATAGACACCCGTACTGCCTGTGACAAACCAAGCTGACTGGATTGGTTGCGAATTAAAATGCCTTGCGCCGCCAATGCGGCAACGCAGCCGGCTGCGTCCTGTACTTGTAGTAATACATAGTTGGCATTGCTTGGCCACACGGTGAGAATGCCGCTGCGGTTTTTGGCATAGCGAATAAATGCATCGCGCAGCTGGTTTATGGTTGTGACGCTGCGCTGCATCGCTTCAATTGACGAGGTACTGAGTGCCTGTGCGGCAATTTGTGCTACCGGCTCTGCCAGCGGGTAGGGTGCAATCATTTGCTTTAATGCATTAATAATGTCAGGCGCGGCCAGCGTAAAACCACAGCGCAGCCCCGCCAGCGCAAAAGCCTTGGACAAGGTGCGCAGTATCACCAGATTCGGGTATTGCGGTAATAAGTCAACGACCGAAGCTTCAGGCGCAAACTCGATATAGGCTTCATCAACCACCACCAGCGCACTGTGTTTGAAATGCTCCAGCACGGCAATAATTTGCTGACGCGGTATCAAGTCACCGGTGGGGTTATTCGGGCTGCAGATAAACACCAGTTTCGGCAGGGTGGAGAACAGTGCCGGCAAATCCAGAGTAAATTCCGCGGTCAGTGGCACTATATTACAGCGGACCTGATTACTTTGTGCACTGATGGCGTACATACCATAAGTTGGCGGGCAGATACTGACTGTGTCACGGCCGGGCTCACAAAAACTGCGGATCAGCAGCTCGATCCCTTCATCGGCGCCGCGGCTAACCAGCACCTGATCAGCCGAGACGCTGGCATAGGCGGCATAACCATCAATGACAGCTTTGGGCTGACAGGATGGGTAGCGGTTAAAACTGCCGCTAAGGTTATAGTCAGGTGCTAAGGCGTTTTCATTGGCATTTAGCCAAATAGCGCCGCCGCTCATACTGCGCCGTGCCGACGCATAAGGCACTATCGCTTTTACCGCATCACGCGCCAGATTATTGATGTCACTGTTACTCATCTCTCACTCCTTTTCACTGGCCAGTGCAGCTAAACGCAAACTAACGGCGGTTGCATGAGCCTGTAAGCCTTCAGCATTGGCCAGCGTAACAATAGCCGGCCCTATATTGCGCATACCGGCAGCCGATAACGTTTGCACGGTATAGCGGCGGTAAAAGTCTGTTAGCGACAAACTGGATACCGTTTTGCTGTAACCATAGGTGGGCAGCACATGATTGGTACCACTGGCATAATCGCCGGCCGACTCTGGCGTCCATTTACCGACAAAAATACTGGCAGCGCTGGTAAAGCATTCAACCAATGTCGGCGCGTTGTCAGTTTGCACAATTAAGTGCTCCGGTGCGTAGGCATTTGTGACAGCAACGGCCGTGGCCAGATCCGGTGTCAGAATATAGCGGCTGTGGCTTAGCGCTTTAGCCGCAATGTCTTGCCTTGGCAAGTGTGCCAGTTGCAATGCCACTTCTGCTTGTACTGCGTTGATTAGTGTGCGGCTGTCGCTGACCAGCAAAACCTGTGAGTCAGGGCCGTGCTCAGCCTGTGACAACAAATCGGCCGCAACAAAAGCCGGGTTTGCGTCAGCGTCTGCCAGTACCAGTACTTCTGACGGGCCAGCCGGCATGTCGATCATTGCACCAAAGGAATCCTGACTGACCTGCTGCTTTGCCTCTGTGACATAACGGTTGCCGGGGCCAAAAATTTTATTTACTTTTGCAATGGTGCTGGTGCCGTAAGCTAACGCAGCAATTGCCTGGGCGCCGCCAATGGTGAAAATTTCGCTGATACCACACAGTTCGGCGGCGTAAACAATTTCTGCGGCAATGTCATCAGCTTTTGGCTTACCGGGTGGAGTAACCAACACGACACGGCCACAACCTGCCAGCTGGGCCGGCACCCCCAACATGAGCACGGTTGATGGCAACGGCGCGCTGCCGCCTGGTATATACAAACCGACGCTGCTGATTGCACGGTTTTTCAGCTGGCAAATAACACCCTTGCTGGTTTCTACTTCAATGTCCCGTGGCAGTTGCGCAGCATGAAATTTACGAATATTGTCATACGCCAGTTCAATAGCCGCTTTACGTTCAGGTAACAGACCGGCCAGCAGCTGTTGTTTTTTACCGGCATCCAGGCATAGCGTATTGTCTGTTAAACCGTCAAACTGCTCACTGTAGCTGCGCAATGCGGCGTCACCTTGTTGGCGCACAGCAGCAATGATGGTGCTAACCTGTTGTGCTAAGCTGGCAGCGTCGTCTAACTGTGGCCGGGCCAGCGCGGCGCTTTGCTCAGCGTCAGACAATGTTGCCCAGTCAATAATGGCGTTCATACTTACTCCATCATCTTTTCAATCGGCAGCACCAGAATAGAGCTGGCGCCTAACGCTTTTAATTGCTCCATCGTTTCCCAAAACAGCGTTTCGCTACTGACCACATGAATGGCCACCATCTCATCGTTACCGGCCAGTGGCAGCATAGTGGGGTTTTCGGCCCCCGGCAGCAGGGCAATAACGTCGGCCAAGCGCGCCCGCGGTGCGTGCAGCATGATGTATTTGCTTTCATTTGCCTGCATTACGCCATTAATGCGTGGCATTAACTTATTGATTAACTTCAGCTGTTTGTCGTCTGAAAGGTCTTTTCGCTGGATTAGCACCGCTTTGCTGCGATAAATCACTTCCACTTCTTTTAAGCCGTTGGCTTCGAGAGTCGCGCCGGTGGAGACCAGATCGCAGATGGCGTCGGCTAAACCGGCACGTGGCGCAACTTCAACTGAACCTTTGAGATTAACAATGCGCGCATTCACACCCTGTTGCTTTAAATACCGCGCCAACAGGCGGGGGTAAGTGGTAGCAATGGTTTTGCCATCCAGTGAGGCAGCGCCGCTATAGTCTTCTTCCTGCGGCACCGCGATAGATAAGCGGCATCCGCCAAAGTCGAGCCGTTTTAGCACCGTATACTCTGAACTGTCGTTGTCCAGCTTACGTTGCAGCGACTCTTCTTCCAGTACGTTTTCACCCACTATGCCCAGGTCGCAAACGCCGTCCATGACCAGGCCGGGAATGTCGTCATCGCGAACCCGCAGAATATCAATGGCCATATTTTCGACATGGGCAATCAGCCGCTGTTCACGCAGGTTTATTTTCAATCCACAGCTGGTAAACAGTGCCTGCGAGTCAACCGATAAACGGCCGGATTTCTGCATGGCGATACGTAAGCGTTTCGATTCTGTTGCCGGACTCATAGTGGTCTCCGTGACGATAAAATAAAGTTGAAAATGATATAAACAAAAACCCCGCGCCTGGGCTCGGGGTTTTTGTTGCTGTACCACCGGAGCGCCAGAATATAGCCCTCCGAATATGTCGGACGGCTAGTCGCTATGATGATGTAGTACAGTGCTAAAAATCATTGTTCAGTTCTTGCTTGTTAAGATGTTATACAACTTACCCGTTGCAAATTAAAACTGCAAGCGGAAAATCTGTCTTACGTTATTTTG
>JBFKFH010000151.1:0-7852 GCA_041618685.1 Rheinheimera sp. | reverse complement strand
TTACAACATATCGAAATTCAGCGCCTGACCGGCACTTCTATTTTCCAGTGAGACAACTTATGAAATACAACCGTTCTCTATCATCATTTTGTTTGGCAATGTTGCTTAACATCTGCTGTGCCATTAGTGCTATCACCACGTTACCCGCCGCGGCGTCATCAGCAGCTGTCGCTGAGCAGGCTGAAGCTGAAAAAGGCCCTCATCGCGGCCGCATGCTGCGTCAGGGAAAGTTTGCCATTGAGCTGGCTATTTTCGAGACAGGCGTGCCGCCGGAGTTTCGCGTGTGGATCACGCAGGACGGCAAGGCCGTTGACCCTAACACCGTTAGGTTAAATGTCAAACTAACCCGCTTGGGTAATGTTGTAGACGATATTAATTTTAGCGCGCAGAGCGATTTCCTGCGCGGCGATATGGAGATTTACGAGCCACACTCTTTTGTTGTCACGATTACTGCTACACACCAAGGCAAGTCTTATCGCTGGCAATATGACAACTTCGAAGGCCGGACCACCATTGAGCAAGCGGTTGCTGCCGCCATGGAAATTAAAACCGCCGTTGCCGGTCCCGCCACCTTGCATCAAACCATTCCTGCGTTCGGCAAGTTAACACTACCTGCAGGCGCGGCGCGAAGCATCAGTGCCCGCTTTGACGGGGAGATCAGTAAACTTCATGTTGGCTTGGGTGAGCAAGTCGTTGCAGGCCAAACCCTATTAACAGTAGAAAGTAACGAAAGTCTTAAACCATATCTGATTAAAGCTCCCATCGCGGGCATGGTTACGCAACAAGCCGCAAATACCGGAGAGCAGACAGCAAACCGCAGTTTGCTGACTATTACTGACAGCAGCCGCTATATCGCTAAATTGGCGGTATATCCAAACGATTACCAAAAAGTCCGTACTGGATTAGGGGTGACCCTACAGGTTGAAGGTTCCGCTGAGCGCTATGTCGGTAACATTTCATTTATTGAGCCACAAGTACGTGACGACCAGGCCCGTATCGTGTGGGTCAGTGTACCCAACGACAAAGGCAACTTCACCGAAGGCAGTTTTGTACAGGCCAACATTGAAGTCGCGACTATAGCGGTGTCACTGGCCGTCAAGCGTGCTGCCCTGCAAGGCTTTCGTGATTTTACCGTGGTGTATGCCAAAGTTGGCGAGCAATACGAAGTGCGTATGCTTGAGCTGGGGCGAGAAGACGGTGAGTGGGTTGAGGTATTAGGCGGTCTTACTGCTGGTACTGAATACGTGACTGAGAACAGCTATATCATCAAAGCCGACATTGAAAAGTCCGGCGCATCACACGATCACTAGGAGATCAGTTATGTTGGAATCGATTTTACGCTTTTCAATCAGGCGCAAATTCCTCGTGCTGATTATGGTGCTTGCTGTGGCTGGGGTAGGGGTGTGGAATTTCACTAAACTTCCTATTGATGCAGTGCCGGATATCACCAATGTACAGGTGATGATCAACACGGATGCGGCAGGCTATACGCCACTTGAGATTGAACAGCGCGTTACCTTTCCGCTGGAAACCGCGTTGGCGGGTTTGCCAGGGTTAACCTATACCCGTTCGGTATCCCGTTATGGCTTGTCACAAGTGGTTGCCATATTCAGTGACGATACCGACGTGTATTTTGCCCGTCAGCTGGTCAGTGAGCGTTTGTCTGCGGCAAGAGCAGAGCTGCCCTTGGGGCTGGAACCTCAGCTGGGGCCCATTGCCACGGGGCTGGGTGAAATTTTCATGTTCACCGTAGATGCAATACCCGGCGCAACCCATGCCGACGGTTCGGCCATCACGCCGATGGATCTGCGTACCGTGCATGATTGGACCATCCGGCCACAATTGATGCGGGTGCCAGGCGTTGTGGAGGTGAATCCGATTGGCGGTTTTGAACGCGAGATTCTGGTAGCGTTTAATCCCGAAAAATTACTGGCTTATGGTATTACGCAGGCTGATGTAGTCGATGCGATAGCTCAAAATAATCAAAACCAGGGCGCGGGTTTTATCGAACAAAAAGGCGCACAGTGGCTGTTAAGAATGCCGGGACAGGTAGAAGATATGGCGGCTATTGGTGATATTCCGCTCAAATCGACCCAAGGGTCTGCGCTCACAATCAAAGATGTCGCAGACATTGAGAATGGGCAGGGGCTGCGCACCGGAGCGGCCACCCAAAATGGTCGGGAAGTGGTGATGAGCACGGTGTTTATGCTGATTGGTGAAAACAGCCGAACAGTGGCCCATGCCGTAGGTGAAAAACTAAAAGAAATAAACGCAACCTTACCACAGGGCATTGTGGCCACTGCTGTTTATGACCGGACTAAACTCGTTGACCAAACATTACGCACGGTACAAACCAACCTTGTTGAAGGGGCCATTTTAGTCATCGTGGTGCTGTTTGCATTGTTAGGTAATTTTCGTGCCGCCTTTTTAACGGCTTTAGTGATCCCTTTTGCAATGCTGATGACCATGACAGGTATGGTACAAGCCGGTGTCAGTGCCAACCTAATGAGCCTTGGCGCTTTGGATTTTGGCTTATTAGTCGATGGCGCAATTATTATTGTCGAAAACTGCTTGAGACGGTTAAGCCAAGCCAGCTTGTTACCCCAACAACAGAACAGACTACTGCCACTGAACGAGCGCATGGAACTGGTATTTGAAGCCACCAAAGAGGTGATCCGGCCGGCGTTGTTTGGTGTGTTTATCATCACGGCTGTGTATCTGCCGATATTTGCGCTAGAGGGTGTCGAAGGTAAAATGTTCCATCCAATGGCCATCACCGTGGTGATTGCGCTACTAAGCGCCATGTTACTGTCCGTAACCTTTGTACCGGCGATGGTGGCCCTGTTATTCAGAACGCCGGTGCAGGAAAAACAGAGTCCGATTATTCGCACTGCGGCGGCCTTGTATCGTCCAGCCTTACGCTGGGTGCTGCAAGGCCGCTGGCTGGTAGTGATTACCGCTTCATTGTTAGTGGTCGTTTTTGGTTTTCAGGCAGGTAAGCTCGGCAGCGAATTTGCGCCAAATCTGGACGAGGGGGATATAGCCATGCACGCCTTGCGCATTCCCGGCACTTCGCTCAGTCAGGCCATAGCACTACAGGAAACCCTGGAAAACAAGATCAAGCAGATGCCTGAAGTTGAACGGGTTTTCGCCAAAATTGGCACTGCCAATGTTGCCACTGATGCCGTTCCACCCAGTGTGGCGGATAACTTCATCATTCTAAAACCACGCCAGCAGTGGCCAGACCCCGACAAACCCAAAGCGCAAATTGTGGATGAACTTGCCGCTCTGGTGGCACCCATTCCTGGCAATCGCTATGAGTTTTTGCAGCCTATTCAAATGCGCTTTAATGAGCTATTAGCCGGAGTGCGGGCAGAGCTGGCCATTAAGGTCTTTGGTGATGATTTTGATACCCTTACCGGCCTTGGCGCAGAGATTGAAGCTGCTATTGCTCAGGTAGAGGGCATTGCGGATATTCAGGTTGAGCAGACAACCGGATTACCCATGCTAAATATTGTGCCAAAACAAGACAAATTGATGCAGCACCGCATCAGTATTGCTGAGGTCCAGTCGCAAGTCTCAACCGCAATGGGCGGCACCATCGCCGGTAAATTTTATCAGGGGGATGTGCGTTCAGACATCGTCGTTCGCCTCGGTGAGTCACGTCGTCAGAATATCGATGCGCTGAGTTATCTGCCTATTCACTTGGCTGATGGACATAGTATTCCGTTGCAGGAGTTGGCAACACTAGAGCTAGTATCTGGGGCCAACCAAATAAACCGTGAAAATGGCAAGCGCCGCGTGGTAGTAACTGCAAACGTGCGTGGCCGTGATTTGGGTAGCTTTGTGGCGGATGTGCAACAGGCATTAGGTGACAAAGTAGCGATCCCGGCCGGTTATTGGCTGGAATATGGCGGCACTTATCAAAAACTGCAATCGGCCTCAGAACGTCTCAGTATCGTGGTTCCTGTCACGCTGTTAATGATTGTGGGATTGCTGATCCTGGCATTGAATTCAGTTAAAGACGCGATGATCATCTTTACCGGTGTGCCATTAGCGCTAACCGGTGGTATCGCGGCCTTATTGCTGCGTGATATCCCATTCTCCATCTCCGCAGCCGTTGGTTTTATCGCGCTGTCTGGTATCGCGATTTTAAACGGACTGGTCATGGTGTCATTTATCCGCGAGTTACGTCAGGCGGGCATTAGCCTGGATCAAGCTATCTTTGATGGCGCCTTAACCCGACTCCGCCCGGTATTGACCACTGCACTGGTCGCTTCATTGGGCTTTATTCCAATGGCGCTGACTACCGGTATGGGGTCAGAGGTACAGCGACCTCTGGCAACAGTGGTGATTGGGGGCATTATTTCGTCGACGTTCCTAACGCTGTTCGTTATACCTGCGCTATATCGCATTTTACATAAAGAAAACGTATCTATGTATACTGAACCTGAAGTACAGGAGTGTATAAATGGCAAATAATGCCGTAAAAACAGGCTTGTATCTATTTACAATGCTACTGGCAGTGCTCTGCCTGAACACCTTTGCACATGGCGTGGACGATAACACCCGCGCTTTTTTACAGCAAAATACCGGCGTGCAATTTGCTCCGTTTTTATATATCGGTGCCAAGCACATGATCACAGGCTATGATCACTTGTTGTTTCTGGTTGGGGTTATTTTCTTTTTGTATCGCAGTAAAGATATATTGCTGTATGTCACCATGTTTACTATTGGTCATAGCACCACGCTATTATTTGGCGTATTAGGTGACATTCAGGTCAATGCCTATCTGATTGATGCCATTATTGGTTTCTCGGTGCTGTACAAGGGGTTCGACAACCTCGGTGGCTTTAAGCGCTGGTTTCACTGGCAACCGAATACCCAGTGGGCTGTGCTGATTTTTGGTTTGTTTCATGGTTTTGGCCTGGCCACCAAATTGCAGGAATTCCAATTGCCCGAGGATGGGCTTATCGCCAATTTAATCGCTTTTAATATCGGTGTGGAGCTTGGGCAGTTCGCTGCTTTAGCTTTTATCCTGATTGCCATTAATGCCTGGCGAAAATTGCCATCATTTCAGCGTTTTTCCACCACAACCAACACGTTATTAATGAGTGCCGGGTTAATGTTGATAGGGTTTCAACTGACGGGTTACTTTATAAACTAATTTACCGAATAGGACATTGAATATATGCAACATACTGTAAGTAGCCGCAGCTTAATAAAATCGTCAATTGGCGCTATTGTCGTCGCGGCAATAGCTCTTATCATCTTTATTCTGCCGGCTGAATACAATATCGATCCAACCGGCATCGGTCATAGGCTAGGGCTAACAACATTGGCGCAAGCCACTGATACCACCACTGTCACGGCCCAGGCTATTCAAAGTAACGATGTGTTTCAGACAATTGAAGTGGTGGTGCCGGCCGGGCGTGGGATTGAGTATAAATTTGCAATGGCGCAATACAGCAAAATGACCTATGAATGGATAACCGACGGTGAGGCCTTGTATTTTGATTTACATGGCGAACCTGAAGGCGATACCACTGGCTATTTTGAAAGTTATACCATTGCGACATCTAACGATGTGAAGGGCAGCTTTACTGCACCTTTTGCTGGCTCACACGGCTGGTACTGGAAGAATAAAACCGATAAGCCCATTGCTATCCAACTTTTAGTAAAAGGGCAATACCAAGTTATTGGCTTAAAACAATAACCGCAGTTGAAGATAAGTGTAGTGGGGCTGAGAATTTGAAACATTCACGCCCCACACCGGTATTACTGTTGTGTTTTTACTGCGCCAAAAGCGTCTGTGCCCCATAACGGAACGGTAGACAAGCTGTGCTTGAAGCTGCCGGAGGTTTCCTTGGTCGAATAGGACAGATACATCAGGGTCTGGTTTTGAACGTCCAGAATACGTCTGATTTTCATAGATTTAAAAAAGATGCTTTTTGATTTGGTAAAAAGCACCTCACCATTTTTGTCCTTATCTATTTTAGTAATCATCTCTGCGGTGATGGGGCCGGTTTGGCGACAGGATATAGAGCTGTCAGACGGGTCGGAAAAATCCAGGTTGGCTTCAACACTGGATACATGACAGGTAACGCCGGTCACCACCGGATCGGTAAAGGCATCCAGCTTGATATCCTTGGTGGTAAATACGCCCAGTGAAACGTCGCCCACTTCATTTTTGTTACAACCAACAAGCATCAGCAGCACTAATACACAGTAAATAGGGCGCATGGTCAGGCCTCCTTGGGTTAATTATGTCATTAGGTAATGCAATTATGGCAAAACTGTCATGACCCAGCATAGCATCGTCGGCTATATAAGGGGTAGGTGTGTCATTACTGCCCGTCAGCCACTAGCCGTATCTAAGCGCTAACTGTCGCCATAGCGTAATGCTGGCTTGCCCAAGCCAGATAATCTGGTCCAGATATTAAATTGGTTAATTTTTAGACAGCTCTGGGTGTGGGTACTACTGTTAATCAGCACGTACAGTCGCGTGCCTGTATAGGGAGATACCAACATGATGAAGAAGCTAATCATAGGATTGCTGTTGTTTGCAGTGACTACCATCGTTAGTCAAAGTGCGTATGCAGCTGATAATGAACCTGCTTTTATCGGTGGACATTACTGGGAAGTGACCGGTATTAAAGTAGCGGATGGTGCTTGGGTGAAGTACGACAAATGGCTCGCCAGTGAGTGGCGCAAAAACCTCGACTTCGCTGTGTCTCAGGGCTGGCTGAAAAGCTATCAGGTACTGAGTAATGTTCATCCAAGAGCAGATGAACCCGACCTTTATCTCATCCGTGTTTTTGAGAATATGGGTACTGTGGCGGAAAATGAACAGCGCCGGGTGAAATATCTTGAATGGGCGAAGAAGAGTATGGATAAGATGGCAGAAGAAAGCGGTAACCGGGCCGAATTCCGTACCATTATGAGCACTGCGTTAATGCAAGAGTTGAAATTTAGGAAATAACGCAAGCAAGGATACAAATAGGGCTGTGGTATAGCCCTATTCATTTTGGCCTTTTTATCAGCCCTTGCATCACATGTTACATCACCGGTTGGCTAACAATCTCGCCATCGAAACACTATGTCAGCAACACGCAGCGCGGTTGAATGTATTGCCTTGGTATCTGGCAGTAAATTGAATTAATCTTAATGCAGTCAGGCTCTGTTCAGTATGCTGTGTAAGGCTTAAAGGTGATTCACAATTAACTTCATACGGGAGGAAATTATGAAAAGGCTAACAAAACCAGCTTTAGCGTTAACGGTACTGGTGGTTTCTGCTACTGCTCTGGTTGGGTGTGAAGATGGGGTAATTAACGAAAAAACAGGTATGCCGGAAAAGCGCGTCATGATTGAAGACGGCGTAGCAGATGACATAGAGGTGTCAAGCGCAGTCAAACAAGCGCTAAAGCGCGAGGATAAGCTTAGAAATTTCAATATTGAAGTGGAAACCCGTAAAGGTGACGTGACCCTCAAAGGTGAAGTTGATACCGATGAGCAGAAGATGCTGGCAGAGCAAACCGCGTTAACGACTGCGGGCGCGCACACAGTGAACAATGAAATTAGGGTCCGCCGGTAGTAGTTTTGACAGTGAATGGAACAAGTTCTTTTCTTTGACATTTCGTTGAACTTAGCCCTGATACATGACGCGTAGTGCTGACGTTGCCGAACACGACGCGCCATGTATTTTTACAGTTTAGATTTTGCGAGAAAATAACAGATAGTGGCGGTTATCTTTGGCTTATCCATGTAGAATGCGCGCTTTATAAGCGCAGTCAGCTTTTACTTCTGAGTGCACATTGGTAGGAATTTTAATGAAAAAAACATTCGCTTTAAC
>JBFKFH010000150.1:0-7862 GCA_041618685.1 Rheinheimera sp. | reverse complement strand
CACGATAACGGTAGCCTTATTTGGTTCGAATTACGGATGGCGCAAAATGGTGTTGACGGTTTTATTGGTTCTTTTTTTTGTATAGAACAACATAAAAATTTGGCTGCTGAGTTACTTCAGCAGCGAAATTTTGTGCGTCGCCTGTCTTTGGTGGCCAGCCATACCACTAATCTGGTCATCATTACTGACCGTGATGGGCATATCGAGTGGGTAAACAGCAGTTTTGAACAGCGTACAGGTTATACGTTGCAGGCTATTATCGGACGCAAGCCAGGTGCTTTGCTGCAAGGCCCCGACACCGACGCTGATACGGTAAAGCTAATGGCGGAGGCGGTGCGCCAGGGTAAAGGGTTTCAGGTAGACATTATCAACTATGATTGTCAGCAACAGCCCTACTGGGTTGCCATTAATGCCTCTGCGGTTTGCGATGACAGCGGCAACGTCACGCACTTTATCGCTGTGCAAACCGATATCAGTAAACAACGCGCGGCGCTTGAGACGCTGCAAGATGCGAAGCAGCAGGCGGAATCCTTGTCGGATGCTAAAAGCCGTTTTATGGCCAATATTAGCCATGAAATTCGCACCCCCTTGAATGCGGTTATCGGTTCAACAGATATTCTGCGGGATACCGGATTAACCCGAGAGCAAGCACGTTATACCGATATGATAAGAACCGGCTCTGATGCGCTGTTGAGTATCTTAGATGATGTGCTGACGTATTCGCGTTTTGAAGCCGATGGCATACGCATTCAGCAACAACCGTTTCGTTTAGATCACTGTTTAGAAGAAGCTATAGACATAGTGTCTCGCACTGCAGTGGAAAAAGGTTTAGCGTTAATACTGGATATTGCGCCCGCTGTACCTTTGGCCATTAGTGCTGACAAAGTACGTATCAGACAAATATTAATAAACTTATTGGCCAATGCCATAAAATTCACCGAACAAGGTGAAGTAGTGATTACGGTAGACTATCTGCAGCACAAAACTGACAAACAATTAATTTTGCAGGTTAAAGATAGCGGTATCGGTATCGCTACCGACCGAATTCAGCAAATGTTTGAACCCTTTGTCCAATCAGATACGTCATCGACGCGCCAATATGGTGGCAGTGGCCTTGGCCTGGCTATATGCCAGCAAATTTGTGACGCCGCAGGCGGCAACATTCAGGTTGAGTCAGAGCTCGGTGTAGGTAGTACCTTTACGGTAAATTATCCGCTGACAGAAGACCCCGTGTTGTGTGATGCCAAAACCGTGCTAAGCAAACACTGTCAGCAAGCGCATTGCCTGATTATCGGCAAGCATGCCAGCTTGAATCAGGCGGTGGTCAATATGCTCAAACATTATGATCTAAGTTATAGTCGCTATAATTCGATGACAGAGGTGGCCGCAACGGACCATGCCAATGCTAATATTATCCTGTTAACGTCAGCCCCGAACGACAAAGAATACCAGCAACTGCTGGCCAGAAAAGCCAATGCAAATAAAGCCTGCGTGTTACAAATCAATTTACTTGGCTCGGGCAAAGCGTTTGTCAGGCAAGGTGAGAACCAATTACTGCTAAACGGCGCGTTTAAGCTATCACACCTAAGCCGGGCATTAGAGATCCTGGATGATCCCAAAATAAATCAGAATCTTAGAACACTGGAAACCGCTGCACCAGGTCCGTCAATAGACTCACACAACTACCAGGGTAAACATGTACTGATTGTGGAAGACAATCCTAATAATCAGGTTGTACTAAGTGAATTGTTGCGGCAAAAAGAGTGTCGTGTTACCTGCGTTGAACACGGCGCCGCGGCCCTGGAATTTTTAGCACAACAACAAACGGATCTGGTGTTAATGGATATTCAAATGCCCATTATGGACGGCATTACGGCGACCCAGCATATTCGAGCAGCGCAAGCGCCTTATAGTAAACTACCGATCATCGCCGTTACTGCAAATGCTATCTATGGTGATAAAGAGCGCTTTTTATCAGCAGGCATGAACGACTATCTTGCCAAGCCCATTGCTAAAGACCAACTCTATCAATTACTTGACCGTTATTTACAAGTCCAAGTAGGCAATAAAAGCAATAAGCTATCCCGGCTGCAATCAGCCATGCATCACCTGCAATCTCACTAACCTTGCTAGTGCGTTGCAATTTGCAACGCACATTGCACATGCCGATAACGGTAAAGTTAAAACTCACACAGAATAACTTAAATTACTGTATTTAAACGTTTTTATTTAAAGCAAACTACAATCGCTTGTGGCCAGCATCCTGCATTAACTTAAGTACCGTCTTTACATGACGAGCTAAAGCAACAGGAGCGAAACATGAAACGATATATGGTATTGCTTACCTTAAGCTGTTTATTGGCCAGCTATTGCAGTGAGCTGGCAGCAGAAGGGCTTGAATTTATTGAAACAGCCGATGGTCGCCAATCTGGTTCAATACGCGAGATGGTACAATGGACCCATTCACGCTTGGTATTTAACAAAGATTTAGCACGCGTAGCAGTTGGCCAGGATGCCATTTTACAGGTTGAAGTGCTGGACAATAATGAAGTCTTGGCGTTGGCGAAGAAGGTCGGCCGTACCAGTATCATTGTCTGGTATACCGATAAGACATCAGAAACATTTTTGTTCAGCGTTACCGAAGATTTAAGCGTTTTACATCAGGCATTGCGCGATATTCATCCTGCGATTAGGTTAACGCTAGCCCCTGATCGTGCCGCTTTGATCTTGCGTGGCAAAGTTTCTACCATCAAATACAAACTTGCAGCCGAATCAGCCGCACGCCATTATTTGGATGCGGGTCGCAGCAGCACTAATTTAGCCGTGAGAACACCCGCCTCGGCGCTTTTAGATAGTGTTAACGCAAACTTACGCCTGCAAGCGCAAAACAACACTGCTGTCAGCGCGAAATCTGCCGCTATTATTAACTTAATTCAGGTTAAAACCCTGCCGCTGGACCTCGTGGACAAAGTTAAAAACGCCATTTCAGGTTTAGGCGGCCATGCTGTGACAGTCAGTCGATTACAGCAAGGTGATCTGCCAAACGACCAAACAGATACTTTACTGCTAAGTGGTCAAGTTGAAACGCAGGTCGAGTTGGTGCGGGTACTGAACCTAGCATCCAGATTATTTACCGGCGATGTTGCTGAATTAGATAAAAGCAGAAACAGCAATAATGCAAACAGCATATCGGTCATCGCTAATGAATCTGGCGGCCTGATGCGCTCAGGTCAACAGTCGGCTAATAGCAGAGGCAGCAGTTCAGGTAATGCTACTGGCTTGGCTGCCAACAACGTCCAATCAAACATTGCACGAGCCAAACTGTTGTCAATGGCCAACGGGCGTTTACTGTCTACCATTGAGGTGCGTGATTTACCACAAGTGCGCGTTGCCATTCAAATGTACGAAGTAAATCGGCGCAGCTTACAGCAATGGCGACCGGACTTTTCGCTGGTCAGTAATGGCTACAGTGCTGATGGTGGTTTATTTGGCCTCGCCGGCGCTTCCGCCCAGGCGGCAGGGGCAGATAAAGTCGAAAATGCATTGCAAGTTTTAGGCGGCGCCCTGGTAAACAATTTGCAAGTTGGCGGCAGTGATATTGCCTTTGATTTACTGTTTTCTATGTTAGAGCAAGCCGGGATTTCCCGCACTTTATCGCGGCCGAATCTTACCGTGCTTGCCGGTGAAAAAGCCGTGTTCCGTGCCGGAGGTGAAGTGCCAGTTCCTACGTCCTTTGCCCCTAATGGGCTGAGCTCTGATAAAAACGGTACCGCCTCGCAAGGCGTGTTTAGCGGCACCGAATTTAAATCTTTTGGTGTGGAATTAGCCGTAAGAGCCATGGTAGACGAACACGACTTAATCACCCTAGATTTAAGCCCGACCATCTCAACTCCAGACACGCTGTTAACGCAGCAAATTTCAGAGAGTACTGGCTCAGCATTAAACAGTGCCGCTTTTAATGTGCGCAGCTTAACCACCACCACCCGTTTACGCGACGGCCAACCGCTCGTTATCGGTGGCTTAGTCAGCCGTGATATCAGTGATTCGCGCAATGCTGTACCAGGCTTAAGTAAAGTGCCGCTGTTTGGCAAGCTTGCCGAGAGTACCAGTGATGCCGACAACGAACGTGAATTAATTATTATTGTCACGCCAACCCTGGTAAGAGAGCCTCGCCACGAAGTTGCAATTTGGCAATTTCAGTCCAGCGGCGAAATGTTGCAAAGAGTATTACCGACCAATTAAGTCAGCAGCAATCTGCTGAGGAGTTCATGATGAAAACGATCTTTAGAAAAACATTGCCCATTACGGCAATAGCAGTAATGCTGCTATCCGCTTGTTCAAGCACACAAACAGCGGCGCCCTACGAGCCTGATCAACAACTTAACGCCTTGTTAGCGCAACACCAGGTCAGTGCCGGCTCTGACCTGGAGTGCAACCAACAACCACAACGTCGGGTTGATTGCCATACCCTGGCCAATCAACTGGGGGCGTTGACATTAAGCTACCCGCATCACAGTGAGATTAACGTTATCGCTGCACTGGTTTACTTTCAAACGGGCCGCACTATGGACAGCCAGCTACTTTTGGATAAAGTGTTGTCGCAAGCCAAACCCATGCCAGAGGCGGCTATTCTTCGCAGCCAGATAGCGATGCAGGAGGGAAACATTAATCTGGCCCGTACGCTGTTAAACCGGCAGCTACAACTGGTGCCGGACCACCCGGAACTTTATGCCGCCCTGGCCTCTACTTATTACCTGGAAGGGCGCTATGAACAATCACAGAACCTACTACAAACGGCCGACCGGCTTGGTGCGCCAGCCTGGCGTACTAGCTACCATCTGGGGCTACTACACGAAGCACAGCAGCATTGGCCAACGGCCTGCCAGTATTACGTTGCCACGCTGAATCGATTGCCGCGACATGCGCCAAGCTTGTCACGCTTGCTCGCACTTAGCGAGCACCCGGCGTGTAACTTGGCCTATAATACCTTGTAAGCTCAGCGGCTGTACCATGACAATAAACACCCTGCTTCCTGCAGGGTTTTTTATACCTTATTCGCTACGCCTGCACCCAACACAACCTCGTTTCTCACGCTTTCGCAATTTGCAAATCAATCTGAAATCGCCTTGCAACTCCTCGCCCAACCGGACCCTGAATGAGGTTTTATTTTGTTACAAATAAAAATATAACCTATTGTTTTTATTTATTTTTTAAGCAGACCCCGCTTTGCGGGCTCAATCTGGCACAGCTTTCGCTTTTATTACATCAGAGCGGCATGCAACACACCTTGTGTCACTCAGTTTTGAAACACCGGTAGCCTAGCTATCAAACCAGTATGCAGTTGCAGATATCTACGCCGTCTGCCCTGTAATGACATAAGTAAACACCATGAGGTATACATTATGAAATTAACTAAAACTATGACATCACGTAACGGTAAGCAACGCGGCTTTGTAATGACTTCAGAACTGATTTTGCTGTCCACAACAATGGTAGCGGGCTTGGTTATTGGTTTAGCCACCATGCGAGATGCTGTAACAGCCGAACTGGAAGATGTGGCAGAAGCCATTGGTGCTCTGGATCAAAGTTACGCTTTTGACGGCATGATAAACGCCCAAAATACTGCTGAAGTGAGCGGTTCAGGTTTTATCGATGGTATCGACACCAATGCCGGCGACGGCGCAACCTTTGAGTTTGTTGCGACAGACTTCCTGGAGTCTGCGGACTTAATTCGAAATGCGCCTAGTACAGCCGGCTCATCACCTGCAAGTAATGACGGTAGCTTAGACAACTAGTAACAGCCATGAGCCTCCAAGGGCGGGTTGCATAGTTATCCCTGCAACCCGCTTAACATCAGCATAATTTGTTATAGCCAAGCTGGGGTGAAATATGAAACGCAAATTAACCGGCAGCACCAGTATTGCCATTACGCTTTTCGTTACCTCTGGCATGCTGGCTTCAGTACTAGGCGTTCGTCAAATCGATCGCATGTCCACTGTGCAAGCCATCGTTGTCAGCCAGAATATTACGGCAGGACAACAAATAACGCCTGCAACGTTGCGTATGGCCAAGGTAGACGCTGATGCGCTGCGCGGCACACTTCAAGATCCTAATCAGTTGGTCGGTAAACTTCTCACGGTGACCAAAAAAGCTGGTGAGACGATATATGCCGACGAAGTGACTAGTCCTAAGCAAGTTGCCCTGTCCAAAGTGGTGCCAGAAGGAAAAGTATTGTTTACCTTGAAACAGCCACAATCGGGTATTCCTTTTTCAAAACTTAACCATGGTGACCGTTTTGATATCCTGGTTAAAGGACGTGGAACCGTTAGAACCGTAGCACGTAATGTGCGACTGATTGGCATTGTTCGTCAAGATAACGCAATGACCACGAAACAAACAAAAACCAGCCAACTTACCAACACCGGCTCTGTGCCACATAGTTCCTTATCTATGGTAATGGCGGTTGACCCAAAAGATGTCTATCCACTGGCCAGTATTGGCAGCAACGACGTTGTATCTATCGTATTGCACAGTGCTTATGACGTTGCAAATGGCACTCAACCTTTGCTTGGTAAGGTTGCCACGCATAGAGACGTTGCGATTCACTCCGGCGGCAGCTTTAAAACCGTCCGCATTAAGCGTTAGGTATGCAGTGATGATTAGGGGGAACCATGTTCAACAATGATCGGCACTTTTTCTTCGCATCTTCATCGCAAGCAAACACAATCGCTGATGAGGATATGCGCCGTTTGCGCCGCACCTTGCACAACAATCTGATTGATAAACTGGATCATGATACCGATATTAATTTGCAAGACGAGGCGGCACTAACACATCAACTGCGACAACTGCTGATGGCAATCCCCGAATTGCAACGCCATCCGATATCTGTCAGCGAGCAACACCGTCTTATTCAGCAGGTTATGGAAGAGCTGCAAGGGCTGGGACCTATATCCAGTCTGATGCTTGACCCAACCGTAACCGATATTTTGATTAATGGTCCCTTTGCTATCTGGGTTGAACGTCAAGGGCGACTGCAACAAACCGAACTGGCATTTGACAATGACGCGCATCTGCGACGTTTTTTGGAGCGAATAGTAAGCGCTCAGGGACGACAACTGGATGCCAGTAATCCAATGGTTGATGCCCGTTTAGCCGACGGTAGCCGGCTACACGCAGTTATTCCGCCATTATGCAGTTTAGGTGCTGTCGTCTCTATCCGCCGCTTTCACAGTGAGCAGCTTAATGCACAATCCTTAGTCTCCTCAGGCTTTATCAGCGCCGATATGTTGTCATTTTTGCAAACAGTCGTGAGCGCCGGTATCAATATTGTTATCGCCGGTAGCGCAGGGTCAGGCAAAACCAGCTTGCTAAACGTTATTTCCGGCTACATCCCGCGTAGCGAGCGGGTCATCACGGTAGAGGAAACCAGCGAGCTGCAATTAGCCCATCCACATGTTATCCCATTGGAAAGCCGCGGCATGAATAGTGAAGGCCAAGGCAAAATAAGCCTGCGCGATCTCGTCAAAACGGCACTCAGAATGCGCGCCGATCGCATAATTGTTGGCGAAGTTCGTGGTGGTGAAGTGTTTGATATGCTGCAGGCGATGAATTGTGGCCATGATGGCAGCCTAACCACCATTCATGCTAATAGCCCACAAGATGTAGTTCATCGCTTGCAGGCACTGGCACAAATGGAAGAAAGCAACATTTCCCGCGACACCATTGCGCAAATGATCAGGTCTTGTGTTCAGGTAATAGTACAAGTGCGCCGCTTTCAAGATGGCAGTCGCCGGGTGGTCAGTATTTGCGAATTGGTCGCTAACGGAACAACTGACAATGTTACTGAATTATTTAGTTTT
>JBFKFH010000149.1:0-7977 GCA_041618685.1 Rheinheimera sp. | reverse complement strand
GTGTTATTGCTATTATTTTTATGGCCCGCGGCTGTTTCGTTAAAACGCGCGGTGTTGCGTTAAACCGCGCTGAATACCTGCCGGCCTTTAATCCAGCTGGCCTGTACCTGCCATTGTTGATTAAGCAAAATGATATCTGCATTGGCACCGGGAACAATACGCCCGCCCAGCGGCAGCGATAAAAACTGAGCCGGGTACAGAGACGCCATGCGCAGTGCCTGTGCCGGGCTGACATCTAGCACCGTGATGACATACTGCACGGCAGCCGCCATATCCAGTACGGAACCGGCCAGTGCTCCGGCAGCATTAGTTAGCTTGTTGCCGCTACGCACTACCTTACCATCGAAAAAATCGAATTCGGTGTCATCGGTACCTACTGGTGACATTGCATCCGTAACTATCATCAGCTTTCCTTCCGGCTTAGCGGCCAGCGCTACTTTAGCTGCTGTCGGGTGCATATGATAACCATCGAAAATAACACCACACCAGCTGTCAGGATCAGCCAGCGCAACGCCAACCATACCTGGCTCCCGTGATGTTAAAGGAGACATGGCATTATATAAATGCGTGAAACCGCTAGCACCGGCGGCTAAAGCTGCCTGCACTGTGGCAGCATCAGCATTGGAATGGCCAAGGCAAACAATAACGTTCAACGCGACTAGCTGACGGATTTGTGCCGGGCTGATGGTCTCTGGCGCTACGGTAACCAGTTTTATGCCCAGATCGTTACGGGCATAAATCGCCAGTTCACCTTCTGACAACGGGCGAATGTGCTGCTGCGGGTGTACCCCTTTTTTCGGCACAGATAGGTGCGGCCCTTCAAAATGAACGCCAATAATTCCCGGTTCAGCCGAGGCTATAGCGGCGGCAATAACATCTGCCGCTTGCTGCATAACACCGACACTATCGGTAATAACAGTGGGCAGCATCGCTGTGGTGCCAAAACGGGCATGCGCTGCCAGCATTGTTCGCAGGGTTGCCAGGCTCGGCGCAGTATTAAATAATGCGCCGCCACCACCATTTACCTGCACATCAATAAATCCAGGCACCAGGCTAGCCGCTATGACCGGTGATGATGCAGGCTTAATGGCCTTTATCAGCCCATCTTGCATACTTACTGTGACATTCTCTAACCATTTTTCGCCGTCGAACAGCCGGCTGACACTTAACTGCTGCATAGTTGCTTGTTACCGTGTGATTGCTTATTAGCGAATTGGCACATTATACCGTTTTGGTGACCTTATTCAGACCCGGCGGTGCATCAGGATTAATCCCCCGGCTGCGTGCCACCACCTCGACATCCAGATAAAACCGCTGTAATACCAATAACGGCAATATGCGCGGATCTGCGGCAATACCATCGTGATGCAGCTGCAAAATAGCAGCACCACGGCTAAGCACATCCGCTATCTGATGCCGATGCGCACTCAGTGTTTCATCCGCTATCGTTACGTCGACTATAGCAAACTGATTCTTTACCAATGTTACCGGTCCATGCAAAAACTCTGCGCTGGAAAAGGCTTCAGCATGGATACCACATACTTCTTTTAATTTCAGCGCTATTTCCCGGGCGATGGCATACCCCAGACCACGGCCCAACACCACCAAATGCGAAACCTTGTCTAAAGCGGTGGCGCTCAGTTGCTGCGGTAAAGCTATGGCTTGCTGCAACGTCACAGGCAATGCATGTACTGCCTGCTGCAAAGCGGTGTTACCAGACCACACAGACACCAGCTGCAAAATTGCACTTAGCGTAGCCAGATAGCTTTTAGTCGCCGCAACCGCTTTCTCTGCCCCGACATGCAACGGTAAGGTAAAATGTGCTTGCTCTGCCAAAGGCGAGCTGGTGTCATTTACCAGTGCTACCACCATAGCGCCACTACGTTTGGCCATGTCGACCTGTGCCAGTATATCCGGGCTGCGGCCAGATTGTGAGATGACCAATACCAAGGCATCGTGCAACAGCAGCGACTTGTTATACACACTGGCAATAGATGGCGCAGCCGCCGCTACCGGTAAACCAATTTCAATTTCGATTAAATACTTGGCAAATACCCCCGCGTGATCAGACGACCCACGCCCTACCATATAAACAAATTTTGGTGCCCGCAGACGGATCTGCTGCACCACATCTGCCACTAAGCTGGCATTCGCAGCCAGCTGCTCTGCAATCCGGCTGGGGGTTTCACGGGCTTCAATTGCCATAATACTTTGGGTCATTGCTTTATTACCTATACAGATACAGCGCTAGTTTGCTGCAGGTTACGCGGCGGCGCATACCAGATTGCGCCAAACTCCGGTGCGTTTAGTGCCGGTTTCACCGGCTCTAATATTGCCGAACATCAAATTGACAGCGTTGTCATTTTATCACTGAGCATATAATACCCCTGATAAATAACAAGTGGCCTGTTCGAAAATCGGACTGACTTTTTTAACCGCTAGTCGCAGATATTACTGAGGAGGGAGTTCTGACTAGCAGGCAACAGCATATTGCTGCTGCCTGCATACCGGCTTAACTGGCTTCGGCGACTTTTCTGACCAGTTTTTGCGTGTGTTGTAACGACATTAAATGAGCGAAGATTGCGGTTAAGTAACCATTTTTCTTTAACTCGAGGAATTTCTCGTCACTTAATTCATTCAGCTTCTGCTCGTCAATTAAATGAATGCCGTTAATACGCCGTTCTTCACCGTTGACGTTCAGCGTAAGTACCTGCTCTTTAATCAGTTCCAGACTTTGCAGTTTCTCAACAAAATTACGGGTGATTTGCCCCATTTCGATGTATTCCGCCAGTTGTTCTTTTCGATGCGCCAGGAACTCACTTTCACTGCCGTCTTCATTGAACAACGCAAAACCTTCTTCTTTACTGATGCGCTCTGATGATTCGTCTAAGGCTACTAACAGACGATCTTCTTCGGCCTTATTTTTGACCAGCATCAGAGGGTAATTACGCACTGCGCGTGGCATGTAAACGCCCTGCCACTGATTGTCTTTTACGAACAAATTCTGTTTCACGGCCAAACCCAGCATTGCAACTGGCTGTAATGAATCGTTTGCTTTGACAAACACGATTGGAAACTCAGCACCTGCGACCACAAATTCATGCACCACGACCGGCAACATGTGCTCAGTACTAAAATGTGCAGCACTATTCTGCTTGGTAATTTTTGTCGTGGCATGTTCTGTTTTATTTAATGGCACTATTTTTGGAGTTGTAGTCATATACTGCTCTTTATACTGTTCTAGGATTTGAAAAGTGCCGATGGCAATCATGTTATTTTAAAATTGCATACCCTTAATACCATCAGCAGTGCGGGCTTATCATGCGCTAAGTGCGCTAAGGGATCAACACTACGCCGGCACTAAACTGCTGCCAGCAATTTAATCTGTTATCAAACCTGAGGTTTTTGTTTGCAGCAAACTGCTTTCCGTTGTGCTTCGCACTGGAAAATTAAATATGAACCCGATATAACAGTAGCGCGCTCCATCATTAAAGGCACAAACGTGCAACGAAAATTAAAAACGTATTTGTGGGTATGGTCACTATGGCTGGTTGGCTTTTATGCTGTCTGGCTTTATCTGGTGCTGGGATTAGGTTATTGGCCAGCTGCCAAAGCGCACTGGCCGATCGCCGTTGCAATGGCTCTCGGTAGCTACGCTGCAGGCTCTACCCCTATGGGGGGCGGTACTGTGGGTTTTCCGGTACTGGTGCTATTGTTTGAACTACCCGCCACACTGGGGCGCGATTTTAGCTTCGCCGTGCAGGCTATCGGCATGACCAGCGCAAGTATTTTTATTCTGGCCCGCCGGCAACCGATTGCCTGGGCCATGCTAAAAGGTGCCATGTTGGGTAGCTTGCTCGGTACGCCGTTAGGGATCTGGTTTATTGCGCCGCACATCCCCGAGCTATGGATAAAACTGGTATTTGCCGTTGCCTGGGCCAGTTTTGGTATTTTGCACCTATATCGCGTCAATGAAATTGCCAGCCATACTGGCATGACAGAATTTAATGAACGCTGGGACTTTCGCACCGGATGCTGGATTGGTCTGCTGTCCGGCGCTGCGGTAGCCGCGGTAACCGGTGTTGGCATCGACATGGTACTTTATACCGCGCTGGTATTGCTGTGCCGTACCGATCTTAAAATTGCCATTCCAACATCAGTGATTATTATGGCGTTTACATCGGTGCTCGGCGTGTTGGTAAAAAACCTGACCACCGGCATGCAGCCCGGTGTATTTGACAATTGGCTGGCGGCTGCGCCCGTTGTGGCATTAGGCGCGCCACTGGGTGTTTATATCGTTGCGCTGATTGGCCGAAAACCTACCCTGCTGGTCGTCGCTTTGCTTTGTGTGCTGCAATATGTCTGGACGCTGTATACCGAGCGCATCAATCTGGGCTTCAGTGGCATGGTGTTATCGGCGCTCGCGGTAGCTATCTGCCTGCTGGGGTTCGAACAACTGCGACGTTGGGGGATACGCTTGAAAAAACCTGACGTATCAGAGGTTCAACTTCAACATGAACAGCAAGGGGCTAACAAATGATTCGCGCTGTTATCGTTGTACCAAGTCATACTTAACAGCAAAGTTGTTGTCGTCGCAGCAGCGAGTTCCGGAGGGCGATTTACGCCATGAAAGTCACGATTAATGATGTTGCCCGCCACGCCGGGGTGTCGATAAAAACCGTGTCCCGGGTCATGAATAACGAACCTTCAGTACGTCAAGACACCATTGATAAAGTGATGGCAGCCGTTAACGCCCTGCAGTATCAGCCAAATGCTGCCGCGCGTAACCTCGCCAGCAGCCGCTCTTTCAGTATCGGTTATATTTACGACAACCCGAATGCATACTATGTAATTGATATGCAAAGAGGCTTACTCGACGCCTGTCGTAAACATGGCTATGAACTGTTGATCCATCCGACAAATGCCAAGTCGCCGGACATCGTGCAGGAGGTTATCGATCTGGTACAGCACTCACGCCTGGCCGGTCTTGTGCTAACGCCGCCATTTTCAGAAATGCCGCCAATCACCACCGCATTGGAGGAAATTGGCGTGCATTTTGTCCGGATTATTTCCGGTTCAACACCATCACCCAAGCTGAGCAACTGTGTATTGATTGACGATTTTACCGCTGCATTTAACGTGACTAATCACTTACTGGAGCAGGGCCATCGCGATATCGCCTTTTTGTGTGGTGACGAGGAGCACAGCTCCAGCGGTGAACGCCTGGCCGGTTACCGGGCTGCATTGGCCAAACGCGGCCTGGTGGTGGATGCCAAATTTATTGTGCCGGGCAGTTATTCGTTTGAATCCGGCGTAAAAGGCGCAAGAAAACTGCTGGAGCTAAACAAAAAACCCAGCGCTATTTTTGCCTGCAATGATGAAATTGCCGCCGGTGCCCTGTTCAGCGCCCGCTTAATGAATATTGCAATACCGCAACAACTGGCCATCGCCGGCTTTGAAAACAGTCCATTCTCGCGCCAGACCTGGCCACCACTTACTACGGCAAACCAACCAAATGTCACCATTGCCCAGCGTGCTGCAGAATTGTTGTTTCGCCATACCCGGCCCAATACCAGCAAAAATCTGACTGACACCCAGCCGGTGTTTATCCCGGAACTGCTTGTGCGCGAGTCTACCGCTATCGGGAATTAGAAAAAACCAGCACTTGGTGCTGGTTTTTGTCTTAACCACTGAACTGGTAATACGTTGGCGCGCCCGGCCCCACCGGCAAGCCAAACAGAAAGACCCAAACATAAAACAATATGGTCCAGCCGATAAAAAAGATAATTGAGTAAGGCAGCATAGTAGCAACTAAGGTACCAATACCGAGGTTTTTCTGATAACGGGCGGCCACGGCTAAAATCAAACCAAAATAGCTCATCATTGGCGTAATAAGATTAGTTACCGAATCACCGATGCGGTAAGCCGCCTGAATAACTTCCGGTGAGTAACCCACTATCATCAGCATCGGCACAAAAATAGGTGCCGTTATTGCCCACTGTGCTGAAGAGCTACCCAGCGACAAATTGACAAAGGCACACATTAAGATAAATAAGGCAAAAACCTCCGGGCCATCCAGCCCAAGCGCGGTTAATAGTGCCGCCCCTTTCACCGCCAGCACGGTGCCAAGGTTTGTCCAGTTGAAAAAGGCGACAAACTGAGCGGCAAAAAACACCAGCACGATGTACATACCCAGCGTACTCATGCCCTTGGACATGGCGTTAATCACATCTTTATCGTTGTTCATGCAACCGACCGTCTTACCGTAAGCAAAACCCGGAATAGCAAATGAAATAAAGATAAAAGCGACAATACCTTTTAAAAACGGCGAACCTGACAACTCACCGGTTTGTGGATGTAATAGCACGCCGCCCAATTGCGGCACTATGCTCAATGACAACACCAGCAACACCGCTAACAGCGCAAAACCTGCATTACGTAAGCCACGTTTTTCTAACTGACTCAACGGTTGCATATCCTGCTGTTGCAGATCGGCCGCAGCCTGAGACGCATCAAATTTGCCCAGCCTCGGCTCAACAATTTTTTCCGTAATTACAGCACCCAGCCCGGCAATCATAAAGGTACTGATAAACATGAAAAAGTAATTAGCTTCAGGCCCGACAACATAGCCTGGGTCAATCATATGGGCAGCTTCGGTGGTAATACCCGACAACAACGGATCGATAGTGCCGAGAAACAAATTAGCGCTGTAACCACCGGAAACACCAGCAAATGCGGCTGCTAAGCCCGCCAACGGATGGCGACCCAGAGAATGGAAAATCATGGCCGCCATCGGCACCAGCACCACATAACCGAGTTCAGATGCGGTATTTGACACCACGCCGGCAAAAACCACGGTTAGGGTAACCAGTTTTGCCGGAGCTTTTAGCACCAAACCACGCATGGCTGCCGAGAGTAAACCAGAATGTTCTGCTACCGCTACGCCCAACAATGCCACCAACACGGTACCTAACGGGGCAAAGCCGGTAAAGTTAGTCACCAGTCCGGTGACTATCCGCTGCAAGCCCTCGGCACTGAGTAAAGAGATCACCTCGATCATGCCATCAGGGTCGCGCCCTGCCGCCTCCAACGGTCTGGGGTCTGGTACGCTAACGCCCATAAAGCCTAAAACGCCGCTGAGCAGAATGATAAACAGCGAAAAACAGGCAAATAATGTGATCGGATGGGGTAATAAATTACCCAGCCACTCCACTGTGGCTAAAAAGCGGTTAAACCAGCCGCCATTTTCTTTGTTAGCGATGGCGGTATTGTCAGGCGCTGACATAATGTTTCCTCACGCAGAGTTGGGATCCGGCAACAAATAAACACATAACGCGGTTTTTTCTTTTTTATCTGATTAAGCCGATAATTTTCGGCTAACTTACTAAAAACAGACTTAATCTAAGAGAAAAACCCGCTTTAATCCGGATGTCATTTTATTTTCAGCCGGCAAATTTACCATAATCAACGCTATGCAAACAGCAGAAATGCCTGATTATACCTCTGTGGTAACGAGAGTTTGTTGTACCGGCAAAACACCCACACTGCTAATGAGTAACTAACCTATAGCACTAAAGTAGCGTTGCCCCAATTTGCACACCCTTCTAGCATGAAGTTATTCGCGTATTCACGTTATTGTTGCGGGAGCACACAGTATGCAAATTTTAATTACAGGCGCCACCGGCGGTATTGGTTTTGCGATTGCCAGCCATTTCGCCGCTGCCGGCCATGAAGTGGTCATTGCCGACCTGCAGCAAGCCAGTATTGATAGCAAAGTCGCCGAGCTACGTCAGCTGGGCTATCACGCCAATGGTATAGTACTGGACGTAACCGATGCTGACTCTATAGCCCGTTGCGCCAAACTTTACCCGGCCGATGTATTGGTGAACAACGCCGGCATTCAGCATGTGGCGCGGCTGGAGGAGTTTCCGCCGGAAAAGTGGCAGCAACTGCTAAACGTGATGCTGGTAGGGCCTG
>JBFKFH010000148.1:0-8013 GCA_041618685.1 Rheinheimera sp. | reverse complement strand
CTTGGGCGAGGTTGATTCTAAGCTAATTAGTGAGCAAAACCCTTTCGGCATTAACCCGGCGGATCCGGCCGGACAAGATGACATTTTACTACCCGGTAACGAACTGGTACTGCAACTGGATAAACCGGTTAAGGTATTGCTGCGCTCCAAAGACGTATTGCATAACTTTGCGGTACCCCAGTTTCGCGTCAAAATGGACCTGGTACCTGGCATGGTAACCTACCTGTGGTTCACACCAACCCGAGAAGGGCGGTTCGATATTATGTGCGAAGAGCTTTGTGGTGTGGCGCACTATGCTATGCGTGGCAAGGTACAGGTTAAAGCGGAGGCCGATTACCAGCAATGGCTGACCGCACAAGTTAACTTTGCCCAGAGCCAACATCGCTATGCCGGAAATGTGCAACAAGGTAAGGCATTGTATCAGGTTTGCGGTGCTTGCCACGGCAGCAGCGGAGAGGGCAACCCCGCACTCAATGCACCCGCGCTGGCCGGCCAAAGCCGGTGGTATTTAAAACGTCAACTGCAGTACTTTCAGCAAGGTGTGCGTGGCAGTGCCGAAGGTGATCAATATGGCGCGCAAATGGTCGCCATGGCAAACCTGCTGCAGGATGAACAAAGCCTGAGTAATGTTCTCAGTTTCATTGATAGCTTGCCGCCGCCGCAGCCTAAAAGCACTGACGGTGACTTAATTCGCGGACGTGCGTTGTACCGCAACTGTGGTTATTGCCACGGTAGCCAGGCCCAGGGCATATATGCGATGAATGCGCCGGCATTAACATCATTGGATGCGGTCTATATGCAACGGCAACTTGGTTATTTTAAACAAGGTGTTCGGGGCAGCCACCAAGACGACTTCTATGGCACGCAGATGCAATTGATGGCGCAATCGCTGCACAGTGAGCAGGATATGGCCGCAGTTATCGCCTATATCGCGTCGTTATCCGGCACGGCCGGTACTGAGGAATCCATGCTAAGGAGTGCGCCATGAGCCATATTGCCGTTACTGATCAGCCGGATGAGTCCGGACACCCACACAGCTTTATTACCAAGTACGTCTGGAGTCAGGATCACAAAGTTATCGCAATCCAATACGGCTGTACGGCTATTTTTGTTGGTTTAATTGCGTTGTTTTTGTCGGCACTTATGCGCTTGCAGCTGGGGTTCCCGCAGCAGTTTTCGTTTATCGAACCTTCAGCCTATCTGCAGTTCGTCACGATGCACGGCATGATAATGGTGATTTATCTGCTGACTGCGTTGCTGTTGGGTGGTTTTGGTAACTACCTGATACCACTGATGATTGGCGCGCGAGACATGGTGTTCCCTTACCTAAACATGCTCAGTTACTGGACATATTTACTGTCTGTTTTGGTGCTGCTGGCCAGTTTTTTTGTCGTTGGCGGGCCCAGCGGTGCTGGCTGGACCCTGTATCCGCCGCAAGCCATATTAGCCGGCACACCCGGTGCCGATGGTGGAATAGTATTGATGTTGTTATCGCTGGCAATTTTTATTGTCGCTTTCACCATGGGCGGGTTGAATTACGTCACGACTATTTTACAGGCGCGCACTAAAGGCATGACATTAATGCGGATGCCGCTGTCTATCTGGGGCATTTTTATTGCAACTATCCTGGGCCTGCTAGCCTTTCCGGCCTTGCTGGTCAGCGCCATTATGATGTTGCTGGACCGGGTCGCAGGAACAAGTTTCTTTATGCCGGCCTTGCTATCTCTGGGTGAACAGCTTGATTACAGTGGCGGTAGCCCAATACTGTTTCAGCATCTGTTTTGGTTTTTTGGTCATCCCGAAGTTTACATCGTGGCCTTGCCGGCATTTGGCATGGTGTCTGATGTACTGGCAACGCATGCAAGGAAGAATATTTTTGGTTATCGCATGATGGTGTGGGCAATCGTGGCAATTGGCGGGCTGAGTTTTGTGGTCTGGGCCCATCATATGTATGTCAGTGGTATGAACCCCTATTTTGGCTTTTTCTTTGCCACTACCACGCTAATTATCGCTGTGCCGACAGCATTAAAAGTGTACAACTGGGTGCTGACATTATGGCGCGGTAACATACACCTGACTACGCCGATGCTGTTTGCTATTGGGTTTATTTTTACCTTTGTGCATGGTGGTTTAACCGGTTTGTTTCTTGGCAATGTGGTAGTAGACCTGCCACTGTCAGACACGTATTTTGTGGTGGCTCACTTTCATATGGTGATGGGCGTGTCACCGATTATGGTGCTATTTGCTACTATCTATCATTGGTTTCCAAAGATAAGCGGGCGCTTTTTGCATGAAGGCTGGGGTAAGTTTCACTTCTGGGCTACGTTTCTTGGCACTTATGCGGTGTATTTACCTATGCATTATTTAGGGTTTCTCGGCGTACCGCGACGTTACTTTGCCACTGCGGGTACCGATTTTATTCCAGAGTCAGCGCAGTCGCTCAATGCCAGTATTACGGTATCAGCCATCATTGTTGGCGTGGTGCAGCTGGCGTTTATTGTTAACCTGATCTGGAGCCTGCGACATGGAAAACCTGCGGGGGCGAACCCGTGGAAGGCAACGACGCTAGAATGGCAAACCGAGCAGACGCCGCCTGGGCATGGAAACTGGGGCAAGACGGTACCTGTGGTCTATCGTTGGGCCTATGACTACAGCGTTCCGGGGGTGAAAGATGATTACATCCCACAAAATGTGCCGAACGAGCAGCTGGAGTTTACTGATAAACAGCAGTATCTGGAGTCGCAGCAATGAGTGTTATCGCCAAATTACGTGAGAAACCCTGGCTGGCACAACCGGCCGGCATGGACCCTGCACTGCAACGGGCGCAACAACGCTGGCCGGAACGAACAGCGTTGTTGTTTATGCTGGCAATCAGCACAGTGCTGTTTTTCTTATTTGCGATCACGTTTATTGGCCGCACGCAGTTGCCAGATTTTCAGCCACTGGCGGGAATGCCGTGGCAACCGTTAACCGATCCAACAACCTTGTGGCTTAATACGCTGTGGTTGTTACTCAGTGGTGTGACGATGCAACTGGCATTGCGGCAATCACGACGGTTACGCAGAAAAGTCAGCCCCTGGCTGGTTCTGGCAAGCTTTTTCGCCGCGATGTTTTTAGTCGGACAATGGTGGGTGTGGCAACAACTGCTGGCACAAGGCTATGGTTTGCGCACTAACCCGGCGAACAGCTATTTCTATTTGCTTACCGCAGTTCATGCGGTACATGTTGTCGCCGGCGCAATTGCATTGGCACGGGTATGGTGGCGACGCAGGCTATCGCCGCTACAATTTAGCCGCAGCTTACAGTTATGCAGTACCTACTGGCACTTTTTGTTTGTTGTCTGGTTAGCGGTGTTTGCACTGCTGACCCGTTCTGCGGAAACTTACAACACCCTTGCTGCAATGTGCGGCTTTTGAGGTGCAATATGGCAACTGATACCGAATCTAAAGCATCTACCGGCTGGCAAACTGTCGTTACCGACTGGGGAGCGGATAAAGAAGCGTTTGCTTTGCCCTGGGGTAAGCTGATGATGTGGATTTTTCTGCTCGGCGATACCTTTATTTTTAGTATCTTCCTAGTCGGCTACATGAACGTACGCATGTCTACCACTGACAGCTGGCCAGCTACCGATGAAATTTTTGCCTTAACCGTTGCCGGCCAGCATATTCCGTTGCTGCTAATCGCCATCATGACATTTATCTTAATCACCAGCAGCGGCACTATGGCCATGGCGGTAAATTATGCCTATAGCGGTGCTCGCAACAAGACATTCTGGTTAATGCTGACCACCGCTGTGCTTGGTGCTGTGTTTGTTGGTATGCAGGCATTTGAGTGGAGCAAGCTGATAAGCGAAGGTGTGCGACCCTGGGGTAATCCGATGGGAGCCTCACAGTTTGGCGCGTCATTTTTTATGATCACCGGTTTTCATGGGCTGCATGTTAGCGCCGGGGTGATATATCTGCTGATAGTTGCCAATAAAGTACGTAAAGGCCACTACGAGCAAAAAGGCTACGATATTGTCGAAATAGCGGGCTTATACTGGCATTTTGTTGATTTGGTATGGGTGTTTATTTTCGCTTTTTTCTATTTATGGTGAGGTGAATGATGACCGAAAACATCAAGCAACAGCATCCCATTAGTTTATATCTGAAAATCTGGGCCTGGCTGTTCGTGCTCAGCACTATGTCGTATATGGTGGACTATCTGCAACTTCAGGGCGCTTTGCGTTGGAGCCTGATTATCCTGTTTATGCTATTAAAAGCTGGCTTAATCATTAGCATTTTTATGCATGTGGCCTGGGAGCGATTAGCGTTAAAACTGGTGTTATTTGTACCACCCATTGCTATTTTAGTGTTAATTAGCCTGATGGCGCTGGAAGCAAATTACACCTTGCTTAGCCGACTGACGTTTTTCAGTCAGCCGGGTTAGCCCAAAGTGTTAGACGCTCAGGTTATCAAAGATATGTAAAAATGTAGGTGCCTGCTGAATTTGCAACGGCATATGTAAACGCCGGGCAATATCATGCGCACTGATGATACCGCGGATCTGGTGAGACTCGCGGTCGATTACCACGCAATGTTGCTCACCGCTGGATTGTAATGTGTTCACGACATCGGCAATACTGCAGTGTTGCAATTGCTGATAAGCCAGCGCTTTAATGCGTTCGCGCGGCCGCATGACGTCTGCTACACGTATGTCGTCACGATTGCTGCCAAACGCAACCCGCCGCATAATTGCCTGATCTGACAGTTGTTCTATATGCAGTAAGCCCACCAGTTCGCCATCATGGTCGACGACTAACTTCAGTTTGCTGTGTTCTTGCTGCATCATTTCCAGCGCATCACGAGCGGCACTGCTGGCACTGATCATATTCGGCTGCGTGTGTTTAAAATCTGTAACAACAGACAGGGCAGGTGAGTTTAGAGTGGTGTCGTTGAAGTCGGCAGGTTGTACTAAATGATCAATCGCTTCTACAGCATATAAAGATAATGTTTTCATCATGTTCCTCACTAACCGGCAGCAAGGTGCTACACCGGTTATAACAATTAAATCAGGCTGAACAGCTAAGCTGTTCGCTATCGAGTATTAACTGCAGAGCAACTGTGGTGGAGCGCGGGCTTGCTGCGCGAAAAGGAAAGCGGGTGTGCCGGACGGAACATCAACGGCTGTGGTGTTGATACCGGCTGGCTGCAATTCAACAATGGTTGATCTTGGCAGCGCCGGTTGGGGTTCATCAACGCTGTCCTGCTCGGTTTTAGCAACAGAGCTTTGCTCTGCCGGAGCAACCGCATGGAACTGGGAGTCGGCCAGCGGCGATAAACGCGTATCGTGCACGGCAAAGGCTTGCGGTGTACACAATACGGTTAAATACAGCAGTAAGGCAATACGACTTAGCCAGTGCAGCACGGTTGACCCTGAAACAGAACAATCTGGCCTTACTATGAGCACCCGGCGTTATTAATGCAAGCGGCGTAACGGTCAAAATGCGACAGAACGCACAAAGCTGCCGCTGAGTTTCGCCTGGACGGCAAAGCGTTCAGGTTTAGGGCCTGGCGATGAAAATTTTCTTCGCCGGAAAATCGACCAACATGGCACCACTGGCTAAAAAGTCCAGCCCGAGGATCATTGCCGGTTCGTTTTCAACACCAAAGGCAGCAAACACTGCAAGATCAGCGACCGTACCCTGAACATTCGGGTAGGTGCGGTCACTTATCCCAACCGTACCCAAGGTGCCCCGACGCATTACTTGCTTGATGCCGGCAGCACCAAATAATGGCTCATCCGCAGTGAGATTGTCGATATCAATGCCGGCGGCTGTGGCGAACTGCATGTTGATTACCGAACGGCGCGCGCCTGAATCCAACACGGCAATACCCGCAGCACCATTAATTGAGATAGGGAATGTCAGTAATGCATTACCCCTGTGTTGCCCATCGACACTGACAAAACGGCTGGCTAAAACCGTAGCTGGGGAAGTGTTAGTTGGGTAGAACGCCAGTTTCTGGCTGGACGGATGAAAATAAACGGAATACGGGCCCATTGAATCCAGGCCAATAATGCCATATAGCTTGCCACCGTCTTTTCGTGGCGGCAGTACAACACAGGATAAGGGGCCGGCGGCAACACCTGCGGTCTCAATACGGTTAACCGTAACAAGTTCCAGCATGCTGGCACCGGTTTGGCCTATCATCTGCTCAGTGCCGGCAGATTCAAAGCCCTGTTGCCGGGCAAAATCCTGATAAACGGCGCAGCCTTCTGCGCCGGTATCAATGACAAATTCGAATGGCCCCTGGCCATTCACCAGGACAGGGCTGACGTAGTGGCCGGTCGCCGCCTGCGTCAGCGGCGCTATGGGTGCCAGTGGCAACGATAGCTGCGCTGGTAGCGATTTCGCAGTGACAGTGCACGCCAGGACGCTGCACATCACGCCAACGACAGCCAACAGTTTTTCTGACCAGTAAGATGGTTGCATAGAACTTACCTCTGTTTTGCCCGGCAGCTGACCGCCTGACTAGGGTATAAAAAATATAGTCGAGACACCTGAAACTGCACACGGTGTCTGAAAGTGGGCATTACTGTGTGCAAAATGTAGTTTTTCCACAAGCGGGCAGCGATTGAAAAGCGACAGAAGGCAGAATTGTACCGCTGAATTTCGTCCGGCTGAATTTCGTCCCGAGGGTTATGCTGGCAGCGGTTCGAGCCGATAACAGTTACGGCCATTTTTCTTTGCCAGATACAGTTGTGAATCTGCACGCTCAGTAACATCGCTACTGTAGCTGGTTTCACGGTCAGCAATGGCGATACCAATACTGATGCTGATGATACCCAATGGGGCTGCCGGATGAGTAATGGCCAGTTCGCGTACTGTACTGAGCATTTTTTCTGCAACGCACACCGCACCCGCCGCATCGGTGTCAGGCAGAACGGCAACAAACTCCTCACCGCCATAGCGGGCTACCGCATCATGCGGCCGGTAGCAGCAGGCTTTTAGCGCTTGAGCAACGCGGCGCAACGCATCATCGCCGGCCAGGTGCCCCAGATGATCGTTAAACAGCTTAAAATGATCGATATCAATCAGCAGTATCGCCAAGGGGGAATGCCGGCGCCGGCTGGCCGATAGTTGTTTGGGAAGCACCTGATCAAAATACCGGCGGTTGAAAACACTGGTTAAACCGTCAATAAATGCCATCGAACGCAACAGATCCGACTGTTTTTTTAATGTGAGATGCGCATTTACCCTATGCCGTAAGGTATTGGCATTAAAAGGTTTTTGAATAAAGTCGACAGCTCCGGCTTGCCAGCAAGCGTCTTCGTCAGCCTGTTGTTGTACGCCGGTTACAAAGATAACCGGAATGTCGGCAATGGCATCATTGGCTTTCATCAGTTTGCAGGTTTGCAGGCCGTCCTGCTCAGGCATCATGACGTCCATCAACACCAGGTCCGGCATACTGCTGGTACAAACATTAATAGCTTGCTCGCCAGAGGTTGCCATTAACACTTTGTAGTCATTACCCAGGATTTGATAAATCACCTGAATATTTATTGGCTGATCGTCGACAACCAGAACAACAGCCTGATCAGAATAGCTGAGAAAATCAGATAAGTGGGTATCAGACATAGGCTTACTCTACTCTTTCGGTCAGCAATTTTTGCAGTATCTCAACTGCGGCGTCAAAATCCAAGGCCGAAATTGCCCGATCTAGTTGTCCGGCCAGTTGCGCGTTTTTATGCTGCAGCGTTGAAAAAAGCTGTCTGAACAGCGGCAGTGCACTCATATTCGCGGCTCGCAGATGTTCGCCAAGTGTTATCAGTAGTGGTTGTAATTCGATATCGCTCAGGTCTGCCGATATGGTATCTACCGCTCGGTCAGTATCTAGTATTTGCGCGAGTTGCAACACGACAGGCATGGCATCGGCGAGGCCTTCATGTACGGATTGCGGGCAGGTAAACTGTGCTCCTGCGTCATGGGCTAACATTTTCTCCTGCTGCTCTGCCAGTTCCGCCAGTTTGCTT
>JBFKFH010000147.1:0-8020 GCA_041618685.1 Rheinheimera sp. | reverse complement strand
CGCCGATCATAATGAAAAGCCCTGCTTTACACAAGGATTAAGGTAAGCCTTATCGCTATTATCTGTGCAGATTATGCTTCACGACAAGTGAGACACGGGTTTTACCGTATCCGGAAATGTTGGATCCTAAAAAAAACCCGGCAACATGTGCCGGGTTTCTGGTACTTGAAAAACGATTAACGTTTTGAGTACTGTGGACGCTTACGTGCTTTACGCAGACCCACTTTCTTACGTTCAACTTTACGAGCATCACGCGTTACAAAGCCTGCTTTACGCAGTGCAGGACGCAGTGACTCATCGAATTCCATCAGTGCACGGGTAATACCGTGACGGATAGCACCGGCCTGACCGCTGATACCACCACCTTTAACAGTGATGTACAGGTCAAACTTTTCAACCATATCAACAAGCTCTAATGGCTGTTTAACAACCATACAAGCAGTTTCACGACCGAAGTAGTCAGTCAGGGCGCGCTGGTTGATAACGATGTTACCTGAACCTGCTTTTAAGAAGACACGGGCCGTTGAGCTTTTACGACGACCAGTTCCGTAATATTGATTCTGTGCCATGTTATGCTCCGTTTAAATATCTAATACTTGCGGTTGCTGAGCAGCATGCTGATGCTCGGCGCCTGCGTAAACTTTCAACTTACGGAACATAGCGCGGCCCAACGGGCCCTTTGGCAACATACCTTTAATGGCAAGTTCCAGAACCATTTCTGGTTTCTTCGCGATCAATTTCTCAAAGCTGATTTCCTTGATGCCGCCTGGGAAGCCAGTGTGAGAGTAATACATTTTGTTCTGCGCTTTAGCACCGGTAACAGTTACTTTCTCAGCGTTTACAACGATGATGTAATCACCGGTATCAACGTGCGGAGTGTACTCTGGCTTGTGCTTGCCACGTAAACGGGCAGCGATTTCAGTTGCAATACGGCCCAGTGTTTTACCTGTCGCATCAACAACGAACCAGTCGCGTGTTACGCTTTCTGGCTTAGCAGTAAAAGTTTTCATTCGTTCTTTCCAAAATAACTTAGTTACACCTGACACCGTGCAGGGCTGATGCAGCGGGTGTCGTTAGCGTACCCCTTCGAGTACAAAAACTACCGGGCTAACGGCAGTATTAGGCTGTAACGTAGGCCGGGCGCGGATTATATATTAACCAACTTTAAAAATCAGCACTCTGATAAAAAATTTCGATACAAATTGCAAAAAACTTACGGCAGATGTGGTTTAGCCAGATACTCCCGAGACTGCATCTCCTGTAAACGACTGATGCAACGCTTAAACTCAAAGTTCAATATGCCATCTTGATACAATTGTTCTAGTACCACTTCTGCCGACAGAATGAGTTTGACCTGACGCTCATAGAATTCGTCGACTAATGCAATGAAACGGCGAGCCACGTCATCATTTTGCCGCCCCATGACTCTGACATCTGACAATAAAACTGTATGGTAACAGCGGCTTAGCTCCATGTAGTCATATTGACTGCGCGCAGTTTCGCACAGCTCATGAAATGAAAACCAGACTACACCGTCAGCGCTATACAAGGCGTTAAGCTTTCGGTTGGCGACATCAATTTTCACATCCTTTTGACGTGGTTCCATTGATAATGCATTAAAATATTGCAACAGATTCGTCTGTGCCTGTGCATCAAGCGGCGAATGATAGATCTCCGCTTTTTCCAACGTGCGCAGCCTATAATCAATTCCGCTATCAACATTAACAACTTGAGTAAATTGTTTTATCAGCGCGATAGCCGGCAGAAAGCGAGCACGTTGCAAGCCGTTAGGATACAAACCATCTGGCTCAATATTAGACGTTGCCACCAAGGTTATTCCTCTGGCAAACAGCGCCTGCATCAAGGTTCCCAGAATCATCGAGTCGGTAATGTCTTAGACAAAAAACACATCAAAACACAGAATATCGGTATCCTGCTTGAACTTGTCAGCAACTTTTTCCAACGGATTGCTGACACCCGGCAATAGTTTAAGCTCCTCATGCACCCGATGCATAAAGCGATGAAAGTGAATACGTAACTTACGATTTCCGGGCAAACACTCATAAAAGGTGTCCATTAGGTACGTTTTGCCACGCCCGACCCCACCCCAAAAGTACAATCCGACCAGTGGCTGCTGCGTTGCTGATTTACCGAGAAAACGCTGCCATAATGACAACTTAGCAGGCTTGTGGCTGGCGAAGTCTTCATATAAACGTTGTAACTGGATGACAGCATTCTGCTGCGCCGCATCATACTGAAAATCCTGCCGCGTTAAGTCTTGCTGGTATTTTTGCAATGGTGTCATTTTCGTTTTACTTCAACGCTTCAGTTAACAGGCTTAAATATCAGCAATAATAATAACATGCCTTACCACTCTGGATAAGAAGATAGGTTACACTAATAGCAGATATTACCCCGCAGGAGTTGTTATGGAATACATGTACGCCGCTGCCTGGCTTGGCGCTGGTTTAATCATTGGGGCTGTAATTGCCCGGTTGATAACATTGAAGCAGTTTAATCAGCATAAGCTGCAAGTTGAACTCGAAGAAAGTCAGGCTCAGCTGGCGCAATACCGACAGGATGTTTCGTCACATTTAGAGACGACCAATCAGTTAATGACACAGCTGCAGGATAATTATGCCCGCATTGCCCGTCATATCGCAGATTCAAAGATGCAATTGGTAGAGCGCCCCACTGACTCGGTTAAGCAAGATATCAATTATCTATCTAGCGATACCGCTGCGCATATTCGTCAATCGCTGAACCAAATCGATGAAAAACGCCGTGTGTACTCGACTACAGAACAGCAACCCAGAGACTACTCCGGTCAATCCAGCGGGTTGATAAAAGAGAGAAAGGCCGCACATCCATCAGAATAATTTGTTACATAAAGTAAAAGTGTAAGATGAACTTTTTTTATTGATATACGTTCTTAGTCGCAGATTGTTAGAGGAGACTATTACGCTATGAATATGAAATTGTCATTGCTTGGCGCTGCAGTTAGCGCTGGTTTGTTGTTGACAACCCCAGCTCCTGCAGACGCCCGGTTACCGTCTTTTTCCAGCCAACAGGAAATGCCCACGTTGGCACCTATGCTGGATCAAGCAACACCTGCGGTAGTACATATCTCTGTTGCAGGTAGCCGCGAAGTGCGGCAGCGCCTACCTGAAGCTTTTCGTTATTTTTTCGGTCCACGCGGCCAAAATGAGTTTAGAGAAGAACGCCCTTTTAAAGGATTAGGCTCTGGTGTGGTTATTGATGCCGATAAGGGTTATATCGTCACGAATAATCATGTCATCCAGGACGCTAACGACATTCAGGTACGACTGAAGGATGGCCGGACTTTTACAGCAAAGAAGCTTGGCGCTGATCCAGAGAGCGATATAGCGTTACTGCAAATAGAAGCAAAAAAATTGGTCCAAATCCCGCTGGCTGACTCTGACAAGTTGCGGGTAGGCGATTTTGCCGTTGCTATCGGTAATCCTTTTGGACTGGAGCAAACCGTCACATCTGGCATTATCAGCGCACTTGGTCGCGGCGGGCTGGGAATAGAAGGCTTTGAAGATTTCATTCAAACTGATGCTGCAATTAATAGCGGTAATTCTGGTGGCGCCCTAGTTAATTTACGCGGCGAATTGATCGGCATCAATACGGCTATTCTTGGACCAAATGGCGGTAATATCGGTATCGGTTTCGCAATCCCGGCCAATATGATGAAAAATCTGATTGACCAAATAATAGAACACGGCGAAATTCGTCGCGGTAGCCTAGGTATTAGAGGAGGCGATGTCACCTCTGAACTGACTGAAGCAATGAATCTGGCGGTAAGCCGTGGCGCCTTTATTAATGAGGTCTTGCCGGATAGTGCTGCCGCTGAAGCAGGTCTGCAGTCAGGTGATGTTATAGTTAGTATGAACGGCAATAAGATAAGTTCTTTTCAGGAGCTACGAGCCAAAGTCGCCACTTTAGGTGCCGGCCGCAGTGCCAAGTTAGGTATCCTGCGTGAAGGAAAAGAACGAACTGTGACGGTCAAATTGCAAGAGCTGACCACCGGACAGGTCGCTGCGAATCAAATGCACCCAATGTTGGATGGTGCCGAGTTGTCAAATGCAGCCAAAGGTGGTGTAAAAGTTGATGCTGTCATGACTAATTCTGCGGCAGCGCAGATAGGCTTACTGGTGGATGACATAATTATCGGTGTAAACCGGCAGCGCATAGCCAATCTTGCTGAATTGCGCAAAGCTCTGGAGAATCGAAATGGCATCGCCGCACTAAATATTCAGCGTGGCAATACGAATCTATATGTATTAATTCGCTGATCGTAAAGGATTAAGCAGTAGCCAATGGCTACTGCTTAATCGATATTAATGCTATGCTTGCGCTACGTTAATTTTGTAGATAACTGTTAACCCGTGGCCAAATTCTTGTCGTTTCTGCTTAAAAGCATCGTCTACGGGCTGGCATTAGCCTTTGTACTGATATTATTTTTCCCTGCCTTAAACCATTTGTCATTGCCAGCGTTCAATAACTTTGCCGTAAGTGAAGAACATGCTGCTGTCAGCTATGCCAAGGCAGTTCGCCGCGCTGCACCTGCAGTGGTAAATGTCTATACACGCAGCACTCTGGTTGACCCTCGTTCTCTGCGCCCTCGGACAATAGAGCGGCAGGAACTTGGTTCTGGCGTAATTATGAGCGCACAGGGCTATATTCTGACCAACTACCATGTGGTTTATGGCGCCGATTATATCGAAGTTGCACTGCAGGATGGACGTACTTTAGAGGCAGTATTGATTGGCCAGGATGAGTTATCTGATCTGGCGGTGTTGTATGTACAGGCAGCAAATCTGCCAGTGATACCACAAGACACTAAACTGGAGCCTCAGGTTGGCGATGTCGTGTTAGCAATTGGTAACCCACTTAATCTCGGTCAAACTATTACCCAAGGCATTATCAGTGCTAATGGTAATGACGGTTTGAGCTCGCGCGGTTACATTGACTTTATGCGCATGGATGCTGCAATTAACCGAGGTAACTCCGGCGGTGCATTGGTCAATAGTAACGGCACCTTAGTGGGAATAAATGCTGCAGCGTTTCAATTGGAAAATCAGGATATTCAAGGTATTTTCTTCGCTATTCCATATCGGTTAGCGCTTAACGTGATGCAAAAACTGATTAAGAACGGCCGAGTTACACGCAGTCATCTTGGCGTATCAGGCGATGCGGTGGTTAATGCCGCTGGCGATAAATTAATTTCATCGGGCCAGCCGCTCTATGGTTTAAGCATCACCGCCGTCAATGCAAACAGCCCTGCTGCCGAAGCGGGATTACAAGTTGGTGATATATTGCTTAAAATCGGAGACAAACGCTTCAGCAGTGTGCCGCAAGCCTTAAATATGATTGCAGAAACCACGCCAAACAGTGAACTGGTATTGACGATAGATCGAAACGGCCAACAGCTGACGATAAACGCGATAACCCGGGAATTAAGACGATAAAAAACGCGGCTTAAGCCGCGTTTACCCGTTCAATATTCGCACCCAATCGTTTTAATTTATCTTCGATCTGTTCATAACCCCTGTCGATATGATAGATCCGATCAACAACCGTAGTGCCTTCCGCAACGAGCCCGGCAATAACCAAACTTGCCGAGGCGCGCAGATCTGTTGCCATCACCTGCGCAGCCATTAACTTATCTGTATGCTGACAGACTGCCGTGTTACCTTCCAGGCTAATTTTGGCACCCATGCGCTGTAATTCAGGAACGTGCATAAAGCGGTTTTCAAAAATAGTTTCAGTAATCATACCTACACCATCCGCTACCACATTTAATACCGTAAACTGCGCCTGCATATCAGTAGGGAAGCCTGGGTGCGGCACCGTTTTAACTTTAACCGCTTTCAGTTTCCGCCCAGTCATATTGGCACGGATCCAATCGGGGCCTGTTGTTATCTCGGCTCCGGCTTCGCGTAGCTTATCCAGCACAACTTCTAGCTCAGCGGGATCAGCACTGCGGCAGGTGACATCACCGCCACTAACAACAGCAGCAACCAGGAAGGTTCCGGTTTCTATTCTGTCCGGCAGTACGCGATGGTTCCCACCTTGAAGTGATTTAACACCCTCAATAACGATACTATCAGTACCTGCTCCAGATATCTTTGCACCCATGGTGTTCAAATAGATCGCTAAATCTACCACTTCAGGTTCGCGTGCGGCATTTTCAATCGTCGTAATGCCATCGGCCAAAACGGCTGCCATCATCAGATTTTCGGTACCGGTTACGCTAACCATATCCATAATAATATGTGCGCCTTTAAGGCGGCTGGCGCTGGCTTTGATATAGCCATTTTCCACTACTATATCGGCGCCCATCTTACGCAAGCCATCGATATGCAAATTCACTGGTCTGGCACCAATAGCACACCCGCCAGGTAACGATACTTCTGCACTGCCGAAACGACTCAATAGCGGTCCCAGCGCAAGAATCGACGCCCGCATTGTTTTTACCAGCTCATAAGGTGCGAACTGATTATCGACATTACCGGCATCAATTTGCACCACATTTTCGCTGAAGCTCACTGTGGCACCAAACAACTGCAACAATTTGACGGTCGTCTCAATGTCTTTTAGCTTGGGAACATTGCTGATAGTAGTTGGCTTTTCAGATAACAAACTGGCGAAGAGAATAGGAAGAGCGGCATTTTTGGCGCCAGAGATTACGACATCTCCATGTAACGCCTGACCACCTGTAACAAGAAATTGCTGCATAATTACTACATCGGAGGGTTAAGAAGTTTTTCTCTACGCCATTGTTCCGGCGTAAAGGTCTTAATGCTAACAGCATGAATACTGCCGTCTGCAATGGCTGCCATCAAAGGCGCATAAACCATCTGCTGCTGCTTTACCCGGCTGATATCAGCGAAACAGGTTCCTACAGCAGTTACTGCATAATGTGAACCTTCAGCGCTGACTCTCACCTCAGTCAACTGCAGCTGCTCGGTTAACAGTTGCTCTATTTGCTTGATATCCAAAGTAAAACCTTAATCACTAATAGGTAAAAGCGTACGCACTGCGGTTACGTCCGCCAATGATAACAGTTGTTTCGGTACATTACATAGCGCTATTGATTGTCCGCGAGCCTGAGCCTGAGCCAACTGTTGCAGTAGCCAAGCCAGGCCAGCTGTATCTATATTATCCAGTGCTGAAAAATCCAGCTTCACTGCTCCAGACATGTTATTTAACAGCTTAAAGGGTGAATACAGCATTAACGTATCACGATTCAGTTCGCCGGTAAATTGTAATACTTCCCCCTGAGCGGTGATCTTCAGTGTCACTTTTCCTCCGGCCTTACGATTGGGGCTTTGGCTTTTTCTTGCAATAATTTTGTCACGCTGTTCAATCCTTGCTGGCGGATAAGGTTACTCAGTTCAGCTCGTTTGCTATCCAACAATGAGATGCCTTCGGCTACCATATCAAATACCAGCCAGTTTTCCGCATCTCTGCCACGGCGCAGTTTGAAATCAATATTGATATCTGGTTTTCCGGGGTCTATCACCCGCGTTTTAACCGTGATAATTTTTTGCTCATCTGTCGCAGCTGGAGCCGGTTCAATCATCACTTTCTGGTCGCGATACTGCGTAAAAACGCCAGCATAAGTCGCTACCATATAGTCTTGAAACGCATCAACAAAGGCGAGAATGTCTTCACGCGATGTTTTTTTCAAATCGGCGCTATTACCAATAACACGTAAGGCTGCATAACGACTGTCGATATACGGCACCAATTCGTCATTTACTATCTGCCGCAACACTTCCGGATCGGCTGCAATTTTGCTCTGATCTCTGGCAATCCGGCTAAACGTATTGTCCGCCAGTACCTCCATCATTTTATAAGGATCACTGTAAGTTGTCGTTTCAGCAGCAACACTCAGGCAGTTTAGAGCCATCAGGCTTACTGTCAGAATAAAAGCGTACAATCTCATGTTTAATTCCCGCGGTTAAATAAAAACTGGCCAATCAACTCT
>JBFKFH010000146.1:0-8126 GCA_041618685.1 Rheinheimera sp. | reverse complement strand
GAAATAATCAACGTGGCCCAAACATTGCGCAAAAACAGATACAGCACCAGCATCGCCAGTAAGCCGCCTATCACGGCTGCTGATTTGACTTCATCTATCGCCTGTTCGATAAACTCGGATTGGTCGTAGACCAGCGTCAGGCTATAGCCTGCCGGTAAAGCTTTTTTCAGCTGCGGTAATTGTGCCAGTAACGTTTTGGCCACCTGCACCGTATTGGCGTCGCCTTCTTTATATATTGCAACTTCAATGGCTTCTTTGCCATCAACGTAGGTAATGCTTTGACGATCGACAAAGCTGTCGCGCACTTGCGCAATATCTGACAAGCGGATCTGGCTGCCCGCCACTTCGGCGATATACAGATCTTCAATTTGTTTCAAATCAGCAAACTGATTAATCGTCCGTACCAGAAAATCGTAACTGGGCGTCTCCAGCCGGCCGCCGGCCTGATTGAGGTTTTCCTGCCGCAGCCGCTCGCTGATCTGGCTAATATCCAGCTGCAGCTGGCTAAGCTTTTGCGGATCAACCAGAATTTGAATTTCCTGGCTCAAGCCCCCGTCTGGACGCACCGCCGCCACACCCGGCAACGATTCCAATGCGCGGCGCAAGTCCTCTTCGGCAAAGGTGCGCAGGCTAACCAGTTGCGCAGGCGTTAACGCCTCACCTGCGCTGTCGCGGCTTAACGCCAGGCGTACGATCGGGTCTAAGTTGGGGTTAAAACGCAGCAACAGCGGCTTGTCAATTTCCAGCGGCAATAGCAGCACATCAAGCTTTTCGCGCACCTCCAGTGCTGCCAAATCCATATCGCTGCCCCAGTCAAACTCCATCACTACATCAGAGCGGCCTGAACGCGATACTGATTGCACTTTGCGTACGCCTTTAACAATTCCTACCGCTTCTTCAATCGGCTTGCTAACCAGCTGTTCGACCTCTGCCGGTGCCGCGCCGACAAACTCGGTACGCACCGTTAACGATGGGTACGACAGATCAGGCAGCAGATTTACAGCCAGGCGACCGGCGGCAACCAGACCAAATAATAAAATACCTAAAGTGAACATCCAGATAGTGACGGGGCGGGTTACCGCGGTATCGACCAGCTTCATAGCATCATGTCCTGTGTGCTTGTGTTGTTATTATTTATTTTTATCTTTTGAGCTTTGTCAGAAAAACGTTTTAGCTAAACGATCACCGGTTAAACCTTACGCCTACCGTTGAAACCCTGGATCGGCGAAAACGAGCCCCCAGAGATGGGTTTACCGCGTGTCGGTGTGGGTAAACCGGTTATCGTTTGCAGGTCAATTAAACCGAAACTGACAGCCCGCTATCGGTTATTAAGCCAGTTCAAAATTCACGAACTGTGACAACATTGACCAACGCTTCGTCTTTCAGTGCTGACTGCCCGGCAATGACGACCTGTTCACCCAATGCCAAACCTGACAATATTTCTACAGTGTTATCGGCCTGATACCCCAAATGTATCTGTTTGCGCGCGACTTTGTTTTCACTGTCAATAACAAACACGGTTTGGTTATTGTCGGTGTTCATCAGCGCACGTTTTGGTAACAGCAGTGCATCTGTTTTCACGTCAAACTGCAGCTGTACCTGGGCAAACATACCAGGCTTTAAGCTTTGTTCAGCGTTATCAACCTTTAATACTGCCCGTACTGTACCAGACGCAGCGTCAACTACCGGTGAAATCCGCACCAGCTCTGCATTAATGGCCGGCATGCCGGCAAACTGCAACAGAGCATTCTGCCCTACCCGCGCTTGCGCCAGCTGTTGCTCAGGCAGATGCACGACCGCTTCCAGCTGCTGGTTCGATACGATATGAAATAACGACTGTGTGGCATGCTGGTTTACCAGCTGGCCCAGTTTGGCATAGCGCCGTGATACTACACCGGCTATCGGTGCGCGGATTTCAGTTTCTTTAAGCGCCAATTCGGCCAGATTAACGCTGGCTTGTAACGCATCATGTTGCCAGCGCAGCTTCTCAAATACATCGGCACTGATCAGCTGACGCTGATACATTTCGTCCATCCGTTTTAGCTCACTGTTTAGCCGGCTCAACTCCGCCTTTTCCTTATTCAGGCTGTACTGCTGGCGTTCATTATCCAGCGCGGCCAGCAGCTGACCGGCAACAACCTTGTCGCCTTCTTCTACCAGAATTTTCTGCACTATACCGGTTGTCTTGCTAATTACTTCAGCCTCTGCCCGCGCTTCCAGTGTGGCAGTAGTACGGTAACTACTGCTGATCTGGCCCTGACGTGTCAGCGCAGCCTCTACCGGAATCGCCACTATGGCTTCAGCCGTGGTGGCAGACGTTGTGCTATTGGCTTGATTACAGCCGGTAAGTAGAATGCTGGCCAGCATGGCCGCTGCGACAGTGAGTTTTAGCTGATGTGACGTTTTCATGATTCATCCTTTGGTACACAAAATACGGAGCAAGTTAGCACCACTAATGCAGTCGCCGTGCCAGCGCCAATAAAAATTAATTCATTAATAAATTCAACAACATAAAACAAGTTCATTTTACCTGCCTTCGGTCATATCCATTTGACTTAGTCAAAAATGCTAACTATTAGTCATAAAAACTATTTGCTGTTGTCGCCATATTCCTCGGCGGCCGTACAACACCCAACTTAAAACTAGAGCCTGTACTCTAATGAGCAACGGCTTTATACTGCTTCCCTTTTACATTCAACAGGGTATGTATATATGTTTAGAAAAACCGCCGTCTCGCTTACTGTCTGTTCCGCTATTATCAGTCTGTCGGCGCAGGCTGAAGGTTATAAGCTATTTGAACAGTCGGTCAGTAGTATGGGTAACGCCTATGCCGGACGCGGCGCACAAATTACCGATGCCAGCCTGGTCTATTCGAATCCGGCGGCGCTTACCCAACTAAAAGCGGCCCAATTGAGCGGCGGCCTGAACCTGATTAATGCCAAAACCCATTACCGTAATGCGCAGGCGCAAAGTGCGAACGGTCAGTCAGTAGTTGGTCGTACTGACGGCGAAAATAGTTTGAATGAACTGGTGCCTTTTTTGTTTTACGCCAGCCCTGTTTCCGACACATTAAGCTGGGGTCTCGGTTTTTATGTGCCCTATGGCCTGTCATCAGATTATGACAATGATTTTGTTGGCCGCTATTTTGCCGATGAAACCGCTGTTCAGGTATTAAGCCTGCAGCCGGGCATTGGTTATAAACTGAATGAACAGTGGTCAGTTGGCCTGGGTATTTCCATCAACCGTGCTGACGGCACCTTGTCAAAATATAAAGATCACAGCGGCTTATGTGAACTGGGCGAAACCCGCACCAACGCTATGTTTGGTGCGCCGGTATATAACGACGCCTACTGCAACAGCCACTACGAAGTACAAGGCGATGATATCGCTTTTGGTTACACCTTAGGCCTGCACGGTGAGCCCATAGCCGGTACCCGGCTGGCGCTGACCTGGCATTCGGCTATTCACTTTACCCTGACCGGCGATTCGGTCATTACCAATACCCCTATCACGGGTGCCAATGTTGCCGGTAACCCCAATTTTCTGGTGGTCGCCCCGCACTTACCCGCTATCGATTTAGCCAGCGGTAAACTGGCCGCCAACGCGCAAGCCACTGAAGCCAGTAAACTGGCGTTAACTACACCCGCTTCGGCCGCATTCAGCCTGGACCAACAGCTAACCCCGCAGCTGTCAGTACAATTTAGTGCGGCCTGGACCCAATGGAGTGCTTTTCAGAGCATTGACATCGTCAGTGTTGATGAAAACCCCAGTATGTCGCTAAGTTCGCAGCAGCCGCAGAATCTGAATAATCCGGGGCAGATTGGTTATATTCCTGAGTATTGGCACAACAGCTGGTCATTCGCCGTGGGGGCAACCTTTGTGCTGCAACCTGAGCTGACAGTAAAAACCGGTGTAGCCTATGATGAAAACCCCATTGCCCAAAGCCACAAAACAGCGCGTATTCCCACCGATGACCGGGTGTGGGCCACCGTTGGCGCAAATTGGCAGCTGACAAACCAGCTGAGCCTCGATTTCGCCTATGGCTACCTGTTTACCGGTGATGTAGCAGTGAATGAGCGCGAATACAACGTCCAGAACGAACCGCTGTATAACAGTGGCTATCAGGCAGATTACAGTAATAAAGGCCAGTTACTTGCTGTTGGCGCTAACTACAGTTTCTGACATAGCCAATGCATGTGTTAAAAAAGGCGGCCTGCTGGCCGCCCGTTTTGGTGATGCTGAGTTAGTCCACCAGCTTCAACTTATAGCCTGATGGTGCCGCATCATCTTTTTCCGCCAGCAAGTTATAACGCTTGCCTGGCTGCAGCTGCATACTGTTGGTTTTATCCAGTAAGGTGGTACTGCCATTTTCCGCCACCTGCACTAATGCAATAGCGTAGTAATCTTTTGGCAGGTTAATGCTTTGCTGCTTTTTAAATGCCAGATTCTTTATCGAGTATTTCGCATTGCTGATGGTCTCATGCTGACGCACAAAGTAGAACTGCAACTTGTCAAAGTCAGGCACCAGGTTGGCGACAAGCACATCATGCGCCTGTACCTGCGGCGCATCTTTTTCCAGCACCGTTAACGCTTCAGCATGATTTGCCGCATTGTTATACAGCAGCACAACTTTACTGTCACCCGCCGCCAGGCTCAGTAATGCACTGTTTAACAGCAAACTGCCATCAGCATCGCGCACCGACAGGCTAAAGTCCCCCTTAGTGCCCGCTACATAATCACTCATCTGGCCTGCGGCCACGCTGGCTACTACCGTATTATCCAGTGCCAGCTGTACTGTCTGTCCGAGGCTGTTATACAACCTGAACTGTGCACTGGCATCCACGTTGCCGTAGGCAGCAACTGACGACGAGTTAAGAATAACATCCAGCGACAGCTGATCAGCCAATGGGCCGTGTTTGTCGCGCACAACCACCACATAGGTATTTTCATACGCAAAGTTAATCGCAGGCGACGTGAATAATGGCGTGGTCTGCCCGGCACGGGTTAAAAACAGATGATATTTACCGATCCCCTGCGTTTTAGCTGCAGTACTGACTTCCAGCTGACTTACCGACTCAAGTAAGGTTGCATCAGCAAAGGGTTTGTTTTCCGCCGCAATATAGACATCCAGTGCCGCATACTGCTGCGACAAATTGGCCAGATATAGCTGAAATTTATCGTCCAGTTCAATGTCACGCTTAAAACTCAGGCTTAAATAATCATACTGCTCATCTTGTTGCGTCAGCATAAACAGCGTTTTATCCCCTTTGCCTAACGGCATGCTTTTACTCAGCACACTCGCCGACGATGTAACACTGCTCAGTTCCAGGCTGTAGGTATCCGCTTTTAATGCCACCACCGAACTGACATCACCATACACGGCCGCGCCAATATTGGTGTCACCGGCTTTTAGCTGGGTATTACCCGCCATAGCAGCACCATTGTAAAATTGCAGGTAGCTGTCGGCAGTGGCAGGGTCTTTACTGCTGCCACCACAGCCTGCCAGCACAGCTGTTAACAGCAAAAGTGAAGAGAGATAAACTGATTTCATGAAATCCTTCCTGAGGCTAATGTTATACCGCTGCAGAGTAAGGATTTCAGCGCCATAACGCCATGGCACTTTACCAATAAAAACAGTTGGTTACGCTTAATTACAAAAACTGCAATCTTTATACAGCTGTCACGAAAGCGGCTTTACCATAAAGTATTTAGCGCCGGGGCTAAACGGGTAATCCGGCTGAGTCCATTGCACGCTGTAGCCCTGCTTTTCATAAAATGGTCTGGCCTGAAAATCCAGCGTATCCAGTACCACAAAGCGACAGCCACGTAACCGTGCAATGGCTTCGGCCTGAGCCAGCATAGCGCTGCCGGTACCCTGGCCTCGCTCAGTTGCCGCCAGCCAGAATGATTCCAGATAAAACCAGTTGCCAAAGGTACGCCCGGCCAATGCGGCCACCAGCTCCCCCTGGGCATTGAGCTTTTTTAATCCCAGCGCCCCTCGCAAAGATGCATCCCAGTGCAGCGCATTAAACTCGGCAATTTTTTGTTTTGCCTGCTCGGCAAAGTCGCTGCTGTTGTCCTGAATAAAATCGACCATTGAACTACCACTAACTGAGTGTAAAACCTAGCCTAAGGTAGCACTGCGCCAACGGCCATAACAATCGTTTTAACCGGCAAAATTATGCGCCATTTAGCCTGCACAGACTGATTCAGTTCAGCAATAGGATCTGCTACACTCTGCGCGCCTTTTCTCAGCCTCAGAAGATGTGACGATGACTCTTGCAACTCAGGTCCTGGCGGTCAACGACGACTTGCCAATTCGGACAGATTTACCGGTACATTCCGGTAAGGTACGCAGTGTTTATTGGTTAACGGCCAATGACAGTGCCCGGCTTATTCGCGATAAAAACTACCCGGTTGCCGCAGATACACCGCTGGCTATTATGGTGATCAGCGACCGTATTTCCGCTTTTGACTGTATCTGGCACGGCGAGCACGGGTTAAATGGCGTACCGGGCAAAGGTGCAGCGTTAAATGCCATCTCAAACCACTGGTTTTCATTATTTAAACAGCACGGCCTGGCCGACAGCCATATTCTGGATATACCGCACCCGCTGGTGTGGATAGTACAAAAAGCCCGGCCAGTAAAAATTGAAGCCATCGCCCGCCAGTATATTACCGGCTCTATGTGGCGCGCTTACAGCAAGGGCGAGCGCGAATTCTGTGGCATTACCCTGCCTGACGGGCTGAAAAAAGACCAGAAATTGCCAGAAATTTTAATTACCCCGTCAACCAAGGGCATTCTGACTGGCCTTGACGGCGTACCAGAGGCTGACGACGTAAATATTTCCCGCGCCGATATCGAGCGTCACAGCAGCGCGTTTGGCTTTGAACAGGTTGGCGATATCGACCTGTACGAAAAGCTGTTAAAGCAAGGCTTTGGTGTTATCAGTGACGCACTGGCAAAACTGGATCAGATGTTCGTCGATACCAAATTCGAATTTGGCTATGTCAAAGGGGCAGATGGCGCCAGTAAACTAATTTATATGGATGAAGTGGGCACCCCCGACAGCTCACGTATTTGGGATGGCGCCAGCTGGCGCGACGGTAATATTGTCGAGCAATCCAAAGAAGGCTTCCGCCAGTGGCTGCTTAACCACTTTCCCGAGCCGGATATTCTGCTCAATAAAGACCGTATGCCTGAACGGGCTGCTCTGGCACGTGATAACGCCTTACCTACGAGCGTGATGATGGATATTTCTCGCACCTATCTGGGTATTGCTGAAAAAGTGATTGGGCAAAAAATCACCCTGTCGGATAACCCCAAAGCCGAAATCATTGCCGTGCTGGACCAGCATTACGGCTTAATCGCGAAATAAGCATCCCGCAAGATACCCAATAAAAAAGCCCTGATTACAGGGCTTTTTTGGCTAAAACTGCCGTTAAAAACCGGCCTGAAACATTATTTACAACAGGTTTTGTCTTGCTGAATTGGCGGGCACTTTACACTGCCAAACGAACAATAAACACAGCAGTCTCCTTGCAGTGGCTTCAACACTTTGTGACAAGACGTGCACTCGTAATAATACTGACAGGCATTGGTTGGCATCAGTTCTGTTTTTTGTGCTCCGCAAAGCGGGCAGGTAATTTCGGATTCAACAATTATATTGCGCATTGGTTTTCTCTGCAGTGCTGCGTTGTGTTGTTACAAGTATTCAATTAATACTAGTACGATGCATGCGGGGTTAATGACAGCAATCTTGCGGCAAAGCCCCTTGCAAGCACTCTCAGGTAATATGCCGGGTATCGCTAGTGCAGTGCGCTAATTCATTACGCTTTGCCTGGCAGCAATACCCGTGGCAGTTATTCCGTTTTCAGTATTTCAAAACCGCCGTAAATTAACCGCTTACCATCAAACGGCATTGGGTTTTGCTCAGGTTGCATTCTGGGGTCGGCCATAACCGCCTGCCAGCCGGCATCTCGCACCTGCTTGGATGGCCACACAACAGTTGAAAATACAACCGTTTCGTCTGGGCCGCAGTTTACTGCCCGCGGGAAAGACGTCACCTCACCTGTTGGTACGTCATCACCCCAAGCCTCAGTAATGTTTAATGCGCCATGCTCTT
>JBFKFH010000145.1:0-8132 GCA_041618685.1 Rheinheimera sp. | reverse complement strand
TTTCAGGCACAAACGGTGCACCGGCAACACTTTACCCCAAATGAAGTGCAGGTCAGCACGCTGTTATCAATTAAAACCGGTGCCTGCGCGGAAGACTGCAAATATTGTCCGCAAAGTGGACATTACAATACAGGTCTGGAGCGTGAGCGCCTGCTTGAAGTTGAGAAAGTGCTAACGCAAGCCAAAGCTGCCAAAGATAAAGGCGCAACCCGCTTTTGTATGGGTGCGGCCTGGACTAACCCCAAGCAACGCGACATGCCCTACATTATTGAAATGGTGCAGGGCGTAAAAAAAATGGGGTTGGAAACCTGCATGACACTGGGTATGTTAAGCGGCGACCAGGCGCAAACATTGGCGCAGGCCGGCTTAGACTATTACAACCACAACCTTGATACCTCACCGGAGTTTTACGGTGAAATCATTACTACACGCACCTATCAGGACCGGCTTGATACCTTAAGCCATGTGCGGGACGCTGGCATGAAAGTATGCTGTGGCGGTATTTTGGGGATGGGGGAGAGCGCCAACGACCGCTCAGCTTTACTGATGCAGCTGGCGAATTTACCTGAGCACCCGCAAAGCGTGCCAATTAACATGCTGGTGAAAGTGGCCGGCACGCCACTTGAGCATGTTGATGATTTAGATGCATTTGAGTTTATTCGTACTATTGCCGTAGCGCGTATTATGCTGCCACAAAGTCATGTGCGGTTATCAGCAGGGCGCGCGCGCATGAATGAACAAATGCAGGCTTTGTGCTTCTTTGCCGGGGCTAACTCTATTTTCTACGGCGATAAACTGCTGACAACCGATAACCCGGAAGCTGATGCAGACATGCTGTTATTTGCAAAATTAGGCATTAAACCAGAGCAGCGTCACGATGTGTCAGATGAAGCTCACGAATTGGCGCTGGCCGACGCAATTAATGAGCAGGCGAACCCGCCGCTATTTCATGCTGCGGGTTAAATGCAGCACGACAAGCTTGCCAGGCTAACACAGGCGGTTGCAGCACGGGCATCTCAACACTTGCTGCGCACCCCCCAAACCGTGCAGCAGTATAATGGCCGCGTGGTGCGGCTGGCCGGGCGTGATTACCTTAACTTTTGTGGTAACGACTACCTTGGGCTGGCTACTGCTGAGCAGGTATTGCAAAGTTACGCTGATGGGGCAAAACAATATGGTGCGGGCAGTTCCGGTTCACCACTGGTTACCGGCCAGCACCATGTGCACCAGCAACTAACCGAACAACTGTGCGAATGGCTGGGCTATGAGCGGGTATTGCTGTTTTCGTCTGGCTTTGCTGCCAACCATGCCATGCTAACTACCTTATGTGATAAGCAGGACATGCTGTTGCTGGACAAACTAAGCCACGCATCGTTAATAGACGGTGCTTTGCATAGCGCTGCGCCATTTAAACGCTTTGCCCACAATGATTGCGCAGCGTTGTCCGCATTGTTACAGCAGCATGCCGGTGCAATGGTTGTGACTGAAGGCGTATTCAGTATGGACGGCGACCGGCCGGATCTGCGTCAGCTAACCCGTCTGTGCCAGCAGCACAGCGCAATGTTACTGCTCGACGACGCCCACGGCCTGGGTGTTCTGGCTGCAGAGGGCAGGGGCAGTGCAGCTTTTCAGGGCATAAGCAGTAATGCATTGTTTTGCGGCATGGCCAATTTTGGTAAAGCGTTAGGCGTTGCCGGCGCTTTTCTTGGTGGTAGTAAAGCAGTGATTGATTATCTGGAGCAGTTTGGCCGGCATTATGTATATAGTACTTCGCTATCACCGGCACTGTGTGGCGCGGTTATACAAAGTATCAGGCTGTGCCGCACAGAGCAGTGGCGCCGCGATAAATTACACAGCAATATTGCGCTGTTTCGGCATCTGGCAAAAGATTTGCCGCTACTGGTGTCAGACAGCGCGATTCAGGGCATTGTGCTCGGTAGCAATGATAACGCTCTGCGACTGAGCCAGCGGTTAAAAGATAATGGTATCTGGCTCAGTGCTATTCGCCCGCCGACAGTTCCAGCGGGCAGCGCGCGTTTACGTATTACGTTAAGTGCGATGCATGAAGCCGATGATATTCAATTACTGGTGCAACAGCTAAGACAATGGCAATGACGATGACAGCAGCTATGCGACAACCAAGCGGGCGGTTTATAACGCAGGTAGCCGACAGCTTTGGCAAAGCCTGCGACAGCTATGTTTCTGCTGCGCGCCTGCAGCAACAAGTAGCATTGGATGCACTCGCATTGCTACCTGCTTCACCACGTGGTCACTTGCTGGATTTAGGTTGTGGCCCGGGCTGGATCCATCCCAATTTTAGCGCACACAGCGCCGGTTTTACTGCCATTGATTTAAGCGAAGGCATGCTGGCAAAAGCTGCGCAGCAGCAACTGGCACGTGGTTATATTCAGGCCGACGCAGCGGCCTTGCCACTGGCTGACGGTAGTGTAGACAAGGTTTTTTCCAGCCTGATGTTACAGTGGAGCCCCATGCCGGAGGCCGTGTTTGCTGAAGTCGGGCGGGTTCTAACGCCAGGGGGCCGCGCGGTTATCACTACACTTGTCGATGGTACCTTGGCAGAATTGAAGCAAGCCTTTGCCAGTATCGATACTCAACAACACGTAAATGCCTTTTTAACCAAACAGCAGATAGCAGCCGCGGCTCAGGCAGCCAGTTGTATGCAGTGGCAGTATCAGATCCGTAGTTACCCGCTGTACTACCCGGATGTAAGAAGTCTGGCCCGTGAACTAAAAGCGTTGGGTGCTAATCAGGTTGCCGGTCGTACCAGCCAGGGCTTAACTGGCAAAGGTTATTGGCAGCAGTTGGCAAATGCCTACGAAGTGAATCGCAGCGAGTTTGGTTTGCCTGCCAGTTATCAGGTGTTAATTATCACAGGCTGTAAAAATGCCCATTAATAGTTATTTTATTACAGCTACCGATACCGATGCCGGTAAAACCTTTATCAGTACCTTGCTGCTAAATGGCTTTAGGCAGCTGGAAGAGACCGCTATTGGCGTAAAACCCATTGCTGCCGGCGCTGATGCACAAGGTCATAATGGTGACGCGTTACTGCTGCAGCAACATTCTGGTATCGCGTTACCGTATGAGGTAATAAATCCAATCTGTTATCACGCTGCTGTAGCACCACACTTGGCGGCATTGGCGCAACAACAACCAATAGATGAGAGCGCGTTAAACCGAGCTCTGGCTGTCTGGCAACAGTTGCCCGCTCAACAGTTATTAATAGAGGGTGCCGGCGGTTGGTTATTACCGTTGAATGAAAAACGTTATCTTGCAGATTGGGTGGCCGGGCATCACTTCGGCGTGATACTGGTGGTCGGAATGAAACTGGGGTGTTTAAATCACGCCATGCTTACCGTGCGCGAAATTGCGCGCAGTGGTTGCCAGCTCATCGGCTGGGTAGCCAATTGTGTTGATGCTGACATGTCACTGTTGCAGCAAAACATTGCTGATCTGCGCCAACGAATCAATGCGCCTTGTCTTGGCGTGGTACCGTTTTCACCAGACCCAAGTCAATATCAGCAACTGGCACGCGACATGGCGCAGCGTTTGCTTTGCGCCAGCGCCAATAGCAGTGACAACGTACCTTTAGCCGATATAAGCTGATAAATCAGCGTTATTATTGATGACGTTTTTTTTGCCTGCCTGAAACACATAGCCGCCAGCCGTGCCAAGCAACGTCAGGGTGTCGCGACTGCGCTTTAATGCCGAGCCTTCAGGTAAGGCAATTATCGGGGTTGCCGGATTAAGCTGCATAAACTCGGCTAAACGCATATCACGGGTTTCGCCATGAAAGCCGTCGGGCGTATAATCGGTGTAATGCGGGTTTAGCTGCATTGGCAGGAGCTGTAAGGCTTTAAACGATGCCGGTTCAATAATAGGCATATCATTTGTGGTACAAATGGTCGCACCGGCGATATTTGAACCGGCACTCCAGCCAATATAGGGTACGCCTTCGGTTACGCGTTTTCGGATAAGGCTAACTATATCCTGTTGATATAGTTGGTAAAGAAGATGAAAGGTATTACCACCACCGACAGCGATAGCCTGGGCCTCACTAACGGCTTTACGCGCATCGGCATACTGGTGAATGCTGCGCACGGTAATACCTGAACCGGCCAGCGCCTGCGCCACTTTGGCCTGATAATCATCATAGCTGATACTAACACCGGCATAGGGAATAAACAGAAGCTCGGTAATGCCCTGCAGGTGTTGTTTTAACCATGTCATATAAGGCGCCAGATAATCACTGTTATTAGCGCGTGAACTGCTGAGTAATAATAGTTGCATAATGAACTCCGGATTAACGCCGCCATTGTAGCCAAAATAAATACAATCGACACCTTTTCTTACAAATTATTGGCGCGAGTGTGATTGAAAAAGCACGCCGCGCCCATATAGTTCAAAGCAGTAAGCCAATTGAGGTATGCAGTATGAAAAGAGTGTTGTTATTTTTGGCCACTAACCTGGCAGTGATTTTAGTATTGAGTGTGGTACTCAATGTTGTGTTCAGTTTTCTGGGTATAGATCGCAGCGGTATTGGCGGCTTGCTGGTATTTGCGGCAATTTTTGGTTTTGGTGGCTCTTTTATCTCACTGGCAATTTCAAAGTGGATGGCGAAACGCTCTACCGGTGCGGTTGTGATTGAGCAACCGCGTAATGCTACGGAGCAATGGCTTATGGCTACTGTAGCCCGCCAGGCGAAAGCAGCGGGAATTGGTATGCCGGAAGTAGCGATATACGACTCGCCGGAAATGAATGCCTTTGCCACCGGGATGAACCGCAACGATGCGTTGGTTGCCGTCAGTTCAGGCCTGCTACGCAATATGCGCGAAGATGAAGTTGAAGCTGTGCTGGCGCACGAAGTGTCGCACATTGCCAATGGCGATATGGTAACGCTCACACTGATACAAGGTGTGGTTAATACCTTTGTCATTTTCCTCGCGCGCTTAATCGCCGGCATGCTAAACAACAACGGCAACAACAATCAGGGCGGTGGTTTGGCCTATTTTGCAACGGTAATCGTGCTGGAAATGGTGTTCGGCATTCTGGCCAGCATTATTGTTATGTGGTTTTCACGCCAGCGTGAATATCGTGCAGATGCCGGCGCAGCCAGGCTGGAAGGTGGACCGAACAAAATGATCGCGGCGCTGGAGCGGTTAAAGCATAACCATGAAAGCCGGCTGGAAGGCAGTATGATGGCGTTCGGGATAGCCGGTGGCACGGCGAAATCTGAGTTGTTTTTAAGCCACCCGCCACTGGAAAAACGGATAGCCGCGCTGCGTAGCCGCTTTTAACCAGAGGCTGTAGCAGTAGTAAGATTAAAAACGGGGCAGATGCCCCGTTTTTACTTATAGCCAGTACAGACGGGTCACGTTGCTATAAGCTGCTCCTTATTGCACCAAAGCGTGCCGTTTTGGTCAGGCTTTAGGCTAACAAATTATCGCTGCAGTAAGCATTATCGGTACGCTCTTATCTTAGTGTTATTCGTCTGTTGAATAGCGATTATTAATGCATTATAGACGTTTTAATACCGCTAATTTGTTATGGTACAGCGTATAAAAATCAATGCCGGGCTTTGAGCCGCTATCATTCAGGAGTGTCTATGATTACCCCACCTGCTATTACCTCGTTTCAGCCGCCACGGCGCATTTTAATGGGGCCAGGTCCGTCTGATGTTTATCCGCAGGTTCTCGCGGCCCAGGGCAGACCAACAATAGGGCATTTAGACCCGCAATTTATTGGCATGATGGACGAGCTGAAGCAGCTGCTGCAATATGCGTTTCAAACTAAGAACGACATGACACTGGCAGTTTCAGCACCGGGCAGTGCTGGTATGGAAACCTGTTTTGTTAATTTACTGCAGCCGGGCGATACGGTAATAGTGTGTCGTAATGGCGTGTTTGGCGAGCGTATGCGGCAAAATGTCGTGCGTTGTGGCGCCACCGCCGTGATGGTTGATAACGCCTGGGGCGAACCCGTTGACCCTTCTGCTGTAGAGCAGGCGCTTAAAACCAATCCGCAGGCCCGTTTTCTGGCATTTGTGCATGCTGAAACCTCAACCGGTGCATTGTCTGATGCCAAAACGCTGTGCGCTTTGGCGCGGCAATATGGCTGCCTGTCCATCGTCGACGCGGTAACCTCGCTGGGCGGCGTTGAACTCAAAGTAGACGAGTGGGGCATCGATGCAATTTATTCCGGTAGTCAGAAGTGTTTATCCTGCGTGCCTGGCTTGTCACCGGTATCATTTTCTCCGGCGGCTGTGGCGTGTATAAAGGCTCGCAATACGCCAGTACAAAGCTGGTTTTTAGATCAGAGCCTGGTAATGAGCTATTGGAGCGGGGGCGCTAAGCGTAGTTATCATCATACTGCGCCGGTCAACGCATTATATGCGCTGCATGAGTCATTGCGTTTATTGGCCGCAGAAGGCCTGGAGCAGGCCTGGCAACGTCACTATGCGATGCATCAGTTACTAAAACAAGGTCTGCAGTCGTTGGGGTTAAGTTATGTTGTGGCTGAGTCATGCCGCCTGCCGCAGCTAAATACAGTTTACATTCCTGCCGGAGTAGATGATGTGGCGGTGCGAACAGCGTTACTGCAGCAATATAATCTGGAAATAGGTGCTGGTTTGGGCGAATTTGCCGGTAAAGCCTGGCGCATCGGTTTAATGGGATATGCCGCTAGACGCGAAAATGTCGCCTTGTGCTTACAGGCGCTGCAGGATGTGTTGCCCGCACACGCAGGTTAAGTCGAACAGGCCCGAGCAAGGCGCGGCTTTTTTTATCACTGCGCTTTGCTTTTGCTGTAATGCCAGCTATGGTGAGTAAAACAACCAGAGCAGGAAGTTTCATATGCCAATATCGCCACACCTGAATGCTGAAATCCGCGTCCTTACCCTGTTTAATCTTGATAGTGCTATGGAGGGTATAAAAGTACATCAATCGGCAGATGCTGACACACTTGAAGCCATAAAACGGTTACATAATAAAGGTTTAGTTACTCACCCGGATGGCGGTTACCTCACCGATCTGGGAATTCACTGTGCTGAACATCTGCAAACTGCGTTACGCATTCTTAACGATTCGCCCAAGAGCCTTTAATTCTTTATCGTGGCACTTAAGCAGTTTTGATAACTGTTGCAGTGCCATTTCGTCCTCATTAAATGTCGCTTGTTCGTAATACTTTATCAGTTGTAACAGCCAGTCGCGGTTTGACGGATATTCTTGTGCCAGTTGAAGCAGAAAAGCCGATAGCGATTGCTGTTGCAATTTAGCTGACAGCAAGCCAGCCATAGCTTTCTGTAACAGACGTGTAGCCGGCGGTGCAGTGCTGGACTTTTGTCGTTTTATCAATAGCAACGCAATGAAAAGCAACGCCATAGCAAGTAGCGCTACGAATACGTAGCCAATAATATGGGCGTGCCGGCGCAGATCGCGCCACAATTCTTGCTGGCTGGTATCGTCAAATCCCAATACCCAAACTGACCAGTAGTAATCCAAGTGCATCAGTTGTTGCCTAAATGCCTGTAACAGCTCCAGTTGACGCCAACCGGGATAGAGTAACTGCCGCTGTTCGTCAGACAACGCTGAATCGAGGCTATCGAGAATTCGTTCTGGTGCAACGGCCGCGGTCGGATCAAATGTCAGCCAGACACCGTTGTGAAGATACTCCACCCAGGCATGCGCTTCACGCTGTCTGACAGCCAGATACCCCTGCTGAGGATGCCATACCCCACCTTGATAGCCACCAATAACCCGAGCCGGTATACCCGCTGCCCGCAGAATGAGTGCCGTGGCAGAGGCATAGTGGCTGCAAAATCCGGTGCGGCTGTCAAACAGAAACTGATCAACACTGTCGCGGCCCAACCTGGGGGGGGTCAGGCTATAGAAATACGCTTGCTGACTAAAATGCCGGCTGATTGCGGCAATTAACATCGGTGTTTGTGGGTACTGTTGCTGCAGACGCTGGGCAAAAGCAACCGTTTGCTGATTGCCACTGGGCACCTGAAGATTGAGCTGTCGCTCTTGTTCCGTTTGCAGCCTAACCGGCGTCATGCTGCCATTAACCTGATAACTTAAGCGCTGACTTACCGGTTTATCACTGCTGATAAG
>JBFKFH010000144.1:0-8367 GCA_041618685.1 Rheinheimera sp. | reverse complement strand
GGTGATACCGGCAATTTGGTCGCAACCCTTTACCGACAATGAGCTGGATATGCAGCAGGCATTTTCGGGTGAGTGGGTTTTTGTCAGTACACAAATGCAGCAAAGCATGCAGCAGCCAAGCGACAAAAATATGCCGGTGTTAGAAAAATTGGGTTTAATGCTATTCAGGCCATTGGTTTTACTGCAAGCTACCAATAATGAAAATGCCGAGCGCCTATTGCTTATCGCAAACGGTGGTGTTGTGCCCGAGCAGCCGTGGTTTAGCTGGTTGTATAATCCGGTAGGGAAAATTCTAAACAGTACAGGCAGCGAGGCTTATTCTGAATATGCGAGGCAAGTGTCTGAACTAGAGCTGCTACGACAGCAAGCACTGTCGCCATATGTACTGGCGGCAAATGGCGTATAACCGTATTAATGCAGTAAATTTAACCGCAAAAGTGTGCATTTATCGTACCTATCGGGTATGTTGAGCTAATAATAAAAACAGTACTTGCTCAGGTGTGTTACTTAATGTTGCTTTGGTGTAATTCTTTATCGCGTATCGTAGTTTTTGCCTGTATTTTTCTCTGTTTTAGCGCCGAGGCATCAGATGTGGATGCAAGCTTAGAGCAAGCGCTGGATAACTATGTCCAAATCAGTCAGACCGACACCGACGCAGCGAAAGCCCTGCTGCAGCAGCTGCAACAGACTGACTCTGATAACCCAGCCATACAGAGCCGCGCGCGTTTATTAAGTTATCTGAGCTCTGACGCGTACGACCCGGAAGACACCACTAAAGCCGAGGTGTTTCTTCTGCCATTGTTGCAGCTTGCCAATGAAACCGAAAATCCCGATGCATTAAGTGAAATCTACGGTACCGAAATAGAGCTGCTGATGTACCAGCGTAAGTTCAATGACGCTATTTTAAAGGCAGATACGCTGCAATATGCATTACAGCGCGCCAGTGATCCCAGAATACGTTATTTCTTCAACAGCCTGCTGGGCCGGCTGTATGTTACTGATGGTCAATATACTCAGGCTTTACAGCATTTTATTGATGCGCTGGATGCGGTGATGGAAACCGACAACGAAGCGACGTTGCGCCGTCGCACCTACCTGAATTTAAATATCGCCCGGGTACATGCAGAGCTGAAAAACTGGCCGCAGGCACGGGAGTTAACGCAAAGTACGCTGGACGAAGCACAGAAATATCGTCTGACTGGTTTCCTGCCAGATTTATATCTGCTGCAAGGTTATATCGCAGGGTTTGAGAAACGGCACCAGGACGCGATACGCATTAATCAGAAAGGCATTGCGGCCGCATTGCAAAATGATAATGAAGCCTTTGCCCTGACCTTTGAAAACAATCTTGGCTCAACCTATATCGAGCTGGCGCAGTATGGCGCTGCCAAAGCGGTATTGCAGCAAGCTCTGGAGCGCGCTGAGCGGCTAAAAGATGAAGCGAGCAAGCGGCTGATCATGATGAACCTGGGCTATATTCGCGTGATGGCAGGTGAACATAAAGCCGGGCTTGAACAGATGCAGTCAAGCATGCTGTATTTTAGCCAGAATGCGACCAAAGCAGAATTTGAACCTTATTACGAATGGTTAGCTAAGGCTTACGGCGCTGCAGGGATGTATCAGCAGCAGGCTGAAACCTTGCTGGAGCAAATGGCATTGCGTGAAGAAATCCGGTCGTCAGATCGCGAATCCCGTTTGAATGAATTACAAAACCGCTATGATACCAAAGCAAAAGCGCAACAAATTACCATATTAGAACAGGAAAATAGCCTAAACGCGCAGTTACTGGAGAATAAGCAGTTACAGCAAAAGCTAACGTTATTGTTTGTGTTGCTGATGCTGTTTGCCGCGGCGTCATTATTTCTTTTGTATCGCAAGGTACGCCAGTCAAATAGAAGACTAAACGAAACCAATAAGCAGTTAGCGTACCAGTCGCAACGCGATCCGTTAACCGGGTTATATAATCGCCGGGCGTTGCAGCAGCATATGCAACTGCGCAGTCAAAAGCGACGGGGTCAGGACGGTAAAGGTGATTTAACCGGCCTGTTGTTGCTGGATATCGATTTTTTCAAACGGATAAATGATCACTATGGTCACAGTGCCGGTGATGCAGTGCTGATAGAAATCAGCCAGCGTTTACTTGTTACCTGCCGGGAGCAGGATCTGGTAGTGCGCTGGGGTGGCGAGGAGATCATGTTGGTACTGGATAATATTGTGCCAGAGCAAATTTCTGCCTTTGTGCAGCGCATTTTGCATGCTGTGGCAGATATACCAGTTAAGTTTGAACAACACAGTATAAAAGTAACCGCCAGTGGTGGCTTTATTCACCTGCCGTTTGCCGGTATCAGCGAAGAACAGCTGAACTGGGAAAAGGTAATGCAGGTCGTTGATATGGCGCTGTATCTGAGTAAAGCGAATGGCCGTAATCAGGTGTGCCTGATCAATGGCTTAAACGTCAGTTTTGCCGAAGCTGAGCCGCTGTTGTATACCGATTTAACCGGTGCTATCAGCGCCGGTATGCTCGATGTTGCCACGGTGTCGGGCCCTGGCGGTACAATCGGTTAAGCCTGAGTGGTAATGGGAGCCAGCGCCGTTTAATACTTGCTGCGGCGCTGGTGATCTGCCGGTTAATAAAACAAATGTTTAGTGCTATACAACACAATGATGGCCACGGCGCACAGCAATATGACGCTTAGCGTAAGTAGCATACCGACCACGCGAAACTTAAGTGGCTCTTTACGTTGGCGCACCCCCCAGGCATGGCTTAAACGGCCCAATAACAACATTACGCCGAAGATATGCAGGTAAATAGCGGCCAGACCACTGTACTCCGCCAGCAACATTAGCAGCAGGGCAAAAGGGACATATTCGGCAAAATTCGCATGTACGCGGATAGCCCGCTCCAGCATTATTTCGCCATTACTACCGATACCAATTTTAAATTGGCGGCGTTTGCCGACGACGATAAAACTTAACACAATAAAAAACAGACCGAGTAGAGCGGCGTAGAGAGCTGTAGTCATATTATCTCCGGATTATCAGATTGATACGCCTTCATCATAGCGAATCTGTATCAGGTTGTAAGTTGGAAATTGTAAACTGGTTTTCGTCCGCTGTACGTTATTGAACACCGCAGATAGCTATTCTAGCCATGTTGTTTGCTTGAGCACTGTCATTCACACTGTCCAGTAGCGTGTAGCGTGTAGCGTGTAGCGTGCAGCGGGTATAACCGGCTTTAGTGCGGTGAAGCTACGCCGTAGCCTGTTGCCCGGTAACCTAGTGTCCATTCGCGCACGCCGCTGACAAAGGGGTTGTCATGGCCCATTTCGCGGGCGATATGCTGATTCAGGTCTTGCTCTGTTTGGGTTACCGGATCCTGTTTATGCCAGGCGATAAATAGTTGCTGCTGTGCGCGGGATAAGTTGAGGTTATATTTGTCTGCCATATAAAAATAGATGCGGGCGATATCACCGCGTACTGCTGGTGCCGGTTCAAACACCTGTTGTTTAAAATCCACTTTGACCGGGCAGGCGCCATGTTGCGCCGCGGTGCCGGGTAACACGCCGAAGCGATAGTTGCTGCGGTCACTGTTCACCTCGCCGATGGCGGGCTTCAGGTTATAAAGGTCTGCTTCCATCGCCTGGAATACGCTGTCGGTTTTAACACAGTTTTTGCGCCCGCCGTTTTGCCAGCATTGCCGTTGATGGCCGAAATGATGTGCGGGCATAACATGCTCCCATTCAATCCGGTTGGCACGTTGTGCATTTTTACGCACCTGATAACCGCAGCGGGAAAAATCTGCACTGCCTTTTTTACCTTGCCAGTTGATATCACAATCACAGTAAAAACTGGTCGCGTAGGGGGCATAAATTTGCTGCGCCAGGCGTTTAGCTTCGGCAAAGTTGACCGGTGCTGCGCCGCTACACAGCGAAAATAGCAGCACTATGCTGCTCAATAACGACAAAAACTTCATTCACTACCACTTACTTCAGTGAAAATAATCAACCCTGTGCCAGTTAGATTGGCAGGCTGCGCAGTCGGTTTAGTTTAACAGTAATGCATCAGGCTGACCGGTTTAGCACTCGCATGGTGTTTTTAATGGGTTTTACCTGCAGCCTGTTCAATATCCTGTTGCAATGTTTTACGCAAGCCAAGTTTAAAGCCCAGTTCAGCGACAATAAACAACGGGCCAACAAAAAGCCCGACCAGATCATCGACAAAGGCTGGCTTTTTGCCTTCATAATAATGGCCAATAAACTGCAAAGCCCATCCAATGACAAACAAGGTAATGGAAAGCGCCAGCCAGCTGGTAAATGGTAACGTTGTCAGCGCCAATGCGACGGCAAAACAGCTGCCAGTAAACAGCAACATGATCAGACCAAAGCGAATATCCAGGCGAAAATAGAACAGGCAGCTGCCGGCAAAAAGTAATAGCGCCGGTGTAATAGTCAGTGCTGCTATAGAAAATAACGGCAGTGATAACAGACTAAACAGCGCAATAACAATAAGCGGGATGCCAGCGTAATGCGTCAGGATATTCCGCTCATCACGATGGTATTTCGCATACTGGCTTAAATGTTCGGTCAGAGTTTTCATTAAGGTGCCACCAAGGGTAATTAAACGTCCGCAACCTGTGTAATAGCCTAAAACGCAGACAGCCAGTGGTCAATGAGACACTTTGTTCCTAATGTAGCTAAAGTGTAAATTTGGCGTATTTCAGCAATAAATCATCAATCGAACAGCGTACTGTCAGCTGGTGTTAACGGAGCCTGTTGTCACTAACACTTAGCGGTATCGGTACAGGTACTGCTGCTTTGGCACGGAAAGCTTGCATAAACTAATAACTAATAAAGGATAGACTGATGCAAGTAATTAAGTCGCTGTTGCAGCGCCAGCTTAGCTGGCTGCTGTTATGTTTTGCCCCATTGCTGTATAGCCAGCATGCTGGTGCAGACGCCATTTTACATGCGTTTGACTGGCATTATGACGAGGTGGCTGCCAAGGCTACTGAAATTAAAAATCTGGGTTACAAAGCGGTACTGGTAGCCCCGCCGCTGAAATCAAATGCGGGCAACTGCGCCTGGTGGCAGCGCTATCAGCCACAAGATATTCGTGTTATTGACCACTGCAAAGGCAACAAACAGGCCTTTGTGAATATGATTAATGCACTAAACGACAGCGATCCGGCACGTAAAGTCGAGGTGTATGCTGACATAGTGTTAAATCATATGGCGAACGAGCGCAATGGCGCGACCGATTTTCCTGGCCAGGCGGCAGTGAATGCGTACGGTACTAACAGCAGTTACTGGAATAACCAGAAACTGTTTGGCAACCTGACGCAGGGTATTTTCAGTAGTGCTGATTTTAATCCGGCAAACTGTATTAGTAACTACAACGATGTGTGGCAGGTACAAAACTGGCGGCTGTGTGGTGGGGGTGGCGACACCGGTCTACCGGATTTGAACCCGAATAGCTGGGTAGTGCAGCAGCAACGTAGTTATTTAACCGCGCTGAAAAATCTTGGTGTTAAAGGCTTTCGGGTTGACGCTGCCAAGCATATGACTATCTGGCATCTGAATGAGATTTTCACCAGCAGTATTAAAAGCGGCATGTATGTATTCGGTGAAATTATTACCAGTGGCGGGGCCGGTAATAACGAATACGATAGTTTTTTAGCGCCTTACCTGAATAATACCGATCACAAAGCTTACGACTTCCCGTTATTTAACAGTATTCGCAGTGCTTTTGGCTATGGTGGTAGTTTAAGTCAGCTGGTTAATCCTGCCGCCTATGGACAGGCGCTGGCAAACAGCAAAGCGGTTACCTTTACCATTACGCATGACATTCCGACTAACGATGGTTTTCGCTATCTGATCATGGACGCCACCGACGAATATCTGGCCTATGCCTATGTGATGGGCCGGGATGGTGGTAAGCCACTTATTTTCAGCGATAGTACGGGTACCGATAACGGCCGCTGGGTCAATGCGTATAAAGCCAGCCATATCAGTAAAATGCTGAATTTTCATAACCGTATGCAGGGACAAGGCATGGAAATGCTGGCCTGGAATGACTGCGCAATATTGTTTCGCCGCGGTCAGGAAGGGGTAGTCGGCATTAACAAATGCGGTAGTACGCAAAGCTTTAATGTTAGTACCCATAACCGCTTTTACTGGTATCGTAATTACCGCGATGTGTTATCAGGCGCCAACCTGGTATACATCAGTGGTGGTAGTTATAACTTCAGTATTCCGGCGCGGCAAGCCAGAATGTGGTATGCCGACTAACCTAGTCGGCAGTAAACAGTGCAAGCAGATCTTCTGCTTTGCCCTGCCACGGCTGGCCTTTGCCGCCGGAAAATAACTGATCGGCCAGCTGCCGCTTGTGTTGCTGCAGCAGTTGTACCTTTTGCTCCACGGTATTGCTGGCGATCAGTTTATACACGAACACCGATTTTTGCTGGCCAATACGGTGCGCCCGGTCTGTCGCTTGTGCTTCAGCCGCCGGGTTCCACCAGGGATCGTAATGAATCACAGTGTCAGCGGCGGTAAGATTTAGGCCGGTACCACCGGCTTTTAAGCTGATCAAAAACACCCGGGTCTCACCATGTTGAAACGCATCTATCTGCTGCTGACGCTGTTTTGTCTGCCCGGTGAGCTTACTGTAGCTGATGCCCAGCGCTTTGAGCTCGTCTTCTATTAATGTCAGCATGCTGGCGAATTGACTAAACAACAGTATATTGCGGCCTTCTTCCAGCATTTCCGGCAGGGTATCACGCAGCCATTGCAGTTTGGCATTACTGCGCACTGAGCGGGCGTGTTCAACCGGCACCAACCTGGCATCACAGCAGGCCTGGCGTAACTTTAACAGTGCATCAAGAAACTGGATCTGGCTGGCGGCCACGCCTTTTTGTACAAACAGCTCGCGTACCTTGGTTTCCATTACCAGCCGGATACTTTCATACAGGTTACGCTGATCGCTCTCCAGTTCAAGCAGTTGCACGATCTCGGTTTTTTCCGGCAATTCAGCGGCAACCTGGGCTTTGGTACGCCGTAGCATAAAAGGTGCAATGCGGGCTTTTAACGCATGGGCGCGTTCGGCATCGCCGTGTTTCTCAATGGGCTTACGATAAACCTGATTAAAATGTGCATCGTTGCCCAGCAGGCCGGGTAAGACAAAATCAAAAATAGATTTTAATTCACCCAGATGATTCTCCAGTGGGGTGCCGGACAGTGCCAGTTTAAAACCCGCTTTAAGCTGGCGCACGGCTTTTGCTGCCTGACTGCCGGCATTTTTTATATGCTGCGCTTCATCCAGAATAACCGCACTGAGTGGCTGACTCTGATAGTACTTGTGATCGCGCACCACCAGCGGATAGCTGGTAACAATAATGTCGTAATCGGCCAATTCATTAAACAGCGGCTGGCGTTTATTGCCGTGCACCTGTAATACCCGCAATTGTGGGGTAAAACGCGCCGCTTCGGCTAACCAGTTGCCCAGCAAGCTGGTAGGGCAAATTATTAGTGCGGGTTGTGTCAGCTCGCCGCGCTGTTTCAACGCTAATAACAGTGCTAAGGTCTGCAGTGTTTTACCCAGCCCCATATCGTCGGCCAGAATGCCGCCAAGGCCATAGTCGCGTAAAAAGCTTAGCCAGCTTAACCCCTGATGCTGATAATCGCGCAGTGAGGCTTGTAAACCCTGGGGCACCGCACACGGGGTTATGCCGCTAAAATTATGCAGCAGCTGGCTTAAACGCTGCATCCGCTGGGCATTTAAAAACTGAATATCTTTTGCTGTTTCTGCCGGCAGCAGCGCAGCTTTGTAGGCTGGCAGGTCAATACTGAACTGCGGTTTATTCGGGTTAAGCAGCTCAATAATCGTATCGATAAATGGCTGAATTAGTTTTGCTGATAATGCCAGCTTACCCTGTGGTAATGACAACCAGATTGGTTTGTCTGCTTCGGGCAGGCCGTGTTGGCGTAACCACTGGCTGATAAGCGGCAACAGCGGTACCTGGGTCCCATCAATATCCACCTGAATTGCCAGCGCAAAACCACCAACGGCATTGTCTTGTACCTGCAGGTAGGGCGCGTCGGTTAAGATGTCCAGATTAAAGTTTTCATCCCGGGCGATATGCCAGCCTTGTTGTTCCAACCGGGGCAGCGCATCAAGCAGGGGTTGCCACAGCAGCGGATTATCCGGCCCTTCGCCGACACCAAATGCGCTTTGTTCTGCATAGGGTGGCGCCAACGGCGGCAGTTGCACCAGATCCAACGTCAGTAAGTGTTCCAGCGCAGCGGTTTCAACGCCACGGTGACGCTTAACGAAGACATTATGATTGTCCTGCTGCAGTTCAGTCTGGGCGTC
>JBFKFH010000143.1:0-8428 GCA_041618685.1 Rheinheimera sp. | reverse complement strand
TATTTTTCTTTGCAGAGGTTGGCGCTCAGGTGTCTTCACAGCAGTTGCTTCATCCCCGAAATCTTCATCAAGGTCGCTATGATTTTGTCTCACTGTGTCGTGCTGTGCCGGAATTAGCAGGCGTTATACAGCTCAATCCCCGTGGCGAGCAGACCATCAATTTTGCTGACAGTGCATCAGTACTATTGCTAAATCAGGCGTTGTTGGCATGTTATTACCAGGTTAGACATTGGCAGTTGCCGCCGGGATATTTATGCCCGCCAATTCCAGGACGGGCGGATTATGTACATTATCTGGCAGATTTACTGGCACGTAATTACCAAGAAACACCAAAAGGGAAACAAGTAAAGCTGCTGGATATTGGCACCGGAGCTAACGTCATTTACCCGATTATTGCTGCGCAAAGTTACGGTTGGCAGGTTACCGGCACTGATATCGACCCGGTTGCTGTTAAAGCCGCATCGTTGATTGTTGCTGCAAATGCTGCTTTGAAGTCACGAATGACAATAGTGGAGCAACCGGATAGTGAGGCAATATTTTCCGGCATAATTGCCAATGAACAACGGTTTCACTTAACGATGTGTAACCCACCGTTTTTTGCTTCTGCAGCAGAAGCAGAGGCCGCTAGCAGCCGTAAATGGAATAATCTTGGCAAAGCAGGGCAAGTAGGGCAGCGCAACTTTGCCGGACAACAGCATGAACTTTGGTGTGACGGAGGAGAGTTAAGGTTCGTCAGCCGGATGATCACGCAAAGCCAGTTATTCAAATCGCAGGTATGCTGGTTCAGCAGCCTGGTATCGCAGCAAAAACACCTGGCACCGTTGCAAAAACTATTACGCAGTGTAGGCGTGGTGCAATCTGAGGTGATTGAGATGCGCCAGGGCCAAAAAGTCAGCCGTATTCTGGCCTGGAGTTATTTAAATGCGGAACAACAGCGACATTGGTGTCAGGACTTGTCCTGATATACTTTGTTTATCTGATATTAGCTGACGTATTTTACTGATTTAGCCGCCATATTTGTTGAGCCGTACTGGTGCCAGATTTTCTCATGAAAGAAATAACCGACGGTATTTACTGCGGGTTCTATCACTGCGATCAGGCCACCGAGCACGAAGCTGCCGGTGATCAAATAAGTAACGGCAAAGGCAATAGTAAAATGCATAATGGCAAATGTAATGGTCTTGGTCATAGTGTTGTCCTTACAATGAGCTAAGACCAAATGATAGCGGTTCTTGTTATTGTTTAAAGTGAATTAAATGGTTTCATCCAATCGGTTATATTGATGGTATATTCACTGTGGTGGCGTGAATGCAACAACGTTATTTATGCACCGATTCAATACGTTTTAACGCGTCAGTCAGCATAGGTAAGTCTGGTTTTTCCTGCAGTGGCACTAAGGTTCCGGCTGACCAGACGCCATAGCTGCCGTCGGAACGCAGAATTACCATTTTATCTTTTTTAAAGCTGATAATTTCCTGTCCACTGATATTCAGTTTTGGTAAGCCGCTAGGTTTACGCAGGTTGTCGCCTAACCAACTGGTGTGGGAACTGCAACCTGCTTGCGCCAAAAGTGTTGGTATCCAGTCCAGATGCTGGGTTACCTGATGGGTCTGCAGTTTGCGCAACGCCCCCCAGTTCGACCATACCTGCGCCGGTGCCAGATTAAACTGCGTATGAGAGCCCGTTAAGCTAAGTAGCACTATATTTGTATACTGTTGATATTGGCTCCAACCCTGTAGCGGTAAATCGTCGAATACGATAGCGAATTGGCTTGGGGCAGTGGCGCTGAGCCAAGGCAGTGTTTTTACTTCTGTATCGTTGTTACGACTGATACTGATATAACCGGCCGGGAGCTGATCGAGCCAACCAGGTTTACGCGATAGCAGATGCTCAAGCTGTTCATCTACGCTGAATTTACCATACAGCATATTTAATAACGATTCGGGTTCAGTGCGCGGAGCAAAATGCTGTTCCAGCGGTCGCAGCCCTTTTGCTGCTAACTCTTTATACCAGCCAGTGTCGATGCTGCGACTGATTAGAAGTAGTGTTGGCGCTCCAGCCTGGTTGTTGTCACACGTCAGTGCGTGCCCATTGCTGAATTGGTTGGGTAAGCTGAGTTTATCGAGCTGCTGCACGGCGCGGCTATTTAAGTCGACCAGTTGATAACGCGCTAAAAAGGTTTTGGCGGTGGCAGGATAAGACAGCGGCAGAACATTATCCTGTTTCGTAACATCATATTTAAGGTTCGCATCGGCATAGATATGCAATAAATGACTTGCCATGAAGCTACCAATAAAAATTGCCAGCAAGGTACCTGCGGTGCCGGACTGTTTCAGGCGTTCAATTTTTTTCCAGCAATAGTTGCTTAGCGTCAGCTCAACCGCCATTAATAAGGCGCCAACCGTTAACACTATCAATAAGAAGTTGCGCAAATTGGTGATGATTTGCTGGCGCAACAAGTCAGTGGCCTGATCAATTGACGTGCTGCCAATATGGTAACCCAGGCTGGCATAAACATAGGCGTCGAATATTAGTACGACCAGCGCACTGGTGGCCAGAAGCGCCGCCATACCGCGTACATGTCGTTGATAGGGGAATATCAGCGACACCGGAAATACCGTAAGGATAAAAAACATAAAGCAGAGAAATGCAGTATGACCTATCCAATTTAATAGCAAATACAGCCAGCCAAGCAGTGAGGCAGGAGAAGGCTCCGACAGCCAATACACTGATGTGACGACTAGCGTTAATAGTATATTGAAAAAACTGAACCAGTGGCCCCAGTTCAGCAATCGGTTAACTTTCTTAACCAGCGAAAGGTTGTTTTCCAGCACCATACAGGCTTAGTTAACCTTGGCCGTTACGGCATCTGCCAATGCCTGATTAAAATGCGTGACGACAGCCTCGCGTTGAGCCGCAGGTACGCTGCTATTAACCACATGGCTTATGGCATTGCCCAGGCACATCAGGCTTAGCTCAGTGGTGGCTTTTTCAGCATGCAGCACATCTAATAACTGATTTACCAGCTTTTCAATTTGCATGGTGGAATACTTTGATACAATTGGCATGAATTATCCGCATGTCAGCTAATTTAAACAGTTAGAATAGTACCAGAATTCATTTTAAACAGGAAAAGTTATGTCAGTAGATGTGCAACAGTTGGCGATAAATTACCTTGAACTGGATGAGCAAGCGCAGAGTAAAGCGCACTACAGGCCAGCACTGGTAGCACCCACCGCCGCCGTGGCGCACTTAGTAGAGCAACTGCACCTGGCCTACAATGGTAAACCGGCTAAAGGATATGCCGCCTTTAATCATGATAAAGATCAGCAGGTTGCTACTGTGCTGAACGACTGGCAAAAGCAAAATAGTGATTTCCTGGTGTTATCAAATACTGCGACCGCTGTACTTGAGCAACAATTGCAGGCACATCAGCTGCCAGAAAGTGGTTATTTGCTGGTATGTCATTATCGTTTTTTGGCTAGTGACTATTTGTTGTTCTGTTTGCTCGGTAGTAAGGACCATTTTTCGTTAACTGAAGAGCTGGAACTGGCGACATCACGGCACCTGGATATCGCCCGCATGCAACTGGCGGCGCGAATAGACTTAACCGAATATAAAAGCTCACCAGAGCAGGGAAAATACATTAGTTTTATCCGCGGTCGTGCCGGGCGCAAAGTTGCCGATTTCTTTCTGGATTTTTTAGGCTGTGAAGAAGGCACTGATGCCAAGGTAAACAGTAAAGTCGTGCTGTCGTCTGTCGAGGAATATTTTACCGCAGCAGACTTTGACAACGCAGAAAAAAATGATGCCCGCAAACAGGTGTATAGCTATTGCGAAGAACGCGCGAAAGCAGGCCAGGATGTAGTATTGACTGAGTTATCGGCGGTTATCGATGAGCACGAACAACAAGGTTTTCTGCGTTATTGTCAGGAGCAGCAATTGGCTGTGGCAGAACAATTCCCGGTTGAAGTGAAAGAGCTGAAAAAACTGATTAAATTTAGTGGTCAGGGGGCGGGTTTATCCATTAGTTTCGAACAGAAATTGCTGGGGGATCGCGTTCAGTACGATGCTCACAGTGATACTATTTTGATTAAAGGCACACCTCCCAACCTACGTGACCAGCTGCAACGTTTTACGCAAGGTTACTCTGCGTTTGATCGCAGTGACACGGCAGATTAAGGCCTGGTTAACGGCGGGGGGCAGATATTCTGCACGTATAGCGCAACGATGTCTTTTAAGTGTGTCATCACTAATGGTTGCTGCTCAATCGGGTGGCGTTTCAGACATTGGCGCAGCACCTCGACATTAAAGCTGGCTAAGCAGTCATTAGCCAGTGGCCAATAGCTTAGATGCCAGGGCTCTGCGGCTACGCCGCCCTGGTACGTTGCATAAGGTAAAAAAAAGCCAAAATCTGCCGCATGTTGCACCAGCCATTGCTGCAGCCGGTAAAATGGCCCCTGAGCTGCATACTCAGAGGGCAAAAGCTGTGGTTTGTATTGTTCGGGCACAGCTGCAGCATCATAGATATCACATTCCGTGCCCCAATGGTGCCGGCTGGCTCCCGGTAAAGCTGAATATAACAAAATGGCGTCCAGCTTCGCTTTGCCACTTAACTGAGTAATATCGATCGTACCACCCAGCTGGTTTAATACTGGTCTTTGCCCGGTAATTTTGGCATTCCAAATTGCGGCCTGGCGCGAATATGAGCGAAACGCTGAGACAATTTTAATGTCAAACCCCGCTGTTTTAGCGGCCTGACACAAGTCAGCAAAAGGTTGAACCACCTGCTGATGCAACATAAAGCCGTCTGGTCGTGTTGCCAGGTGCTGCTCACTGATGCCGGTCAGCATGTCGTTGTTGATAGCCGTCATAGACTTAGCTCAAGGTGCTCAAGTATTGCCTCATACATTTTAGTCAATTGTTCCAGATCAGTTATGGACACACATTCATTAATTTTGTGGATCGTCGCATTGCAAGGGCCCAGTTCGACAACTTGGGCGCCTGTTGGCGCGATAAAGCGACCATCGGAAGTACCGCCGCTTGTTTCGAGACGGGCGGTAAAGCCTTGTACCTGATGAATTGCTTTTACCGTTGCGTCCACCAGGCTGCCACTGTCTGTTAAGAAGGGCAGGCCATTTAATGTCCAATCCAGCGTATAATTCAGGCCGTGCTTATCCAGCAATGCGATAACACGCTGTTGCAATTGTTCGGCACTGCTTTCAGTACTGTAACGGAAGTTAAACATGACATTAAGCTGTCCGGGTATCACATTTGAAGCGCCCGTACCGGCATGGATATTGGCAATTTGAAAGCTGGTAGCCGGAAAATACGCATTGCCGTCATCCCAATGGGTTGCAGCCAACTCAGCTACGGCACCGGCTGCCTTGTGCACCGGATTTTCGGCCAACTGTGGATATGCCACGTGGCCTTGAATACCTTTTACGTAGAGCTGCCCGGTTAATGAGCCGCGACGCCCATTTTTTACGACATCGCCTGCTTTTTGACTGCTAGAGGGTTCTCCAACGATACACCAGCTAATTTTTTCATGACGTGCCTCCAGCGTTTCAATCACTCTTTTCGTGCCATTGATAAAAGGGCCTTCTTCATCACTGGTGATAAGATAGGCTAGATCAAATTTAGGCTCAGGGTAACGAGCAAGAAAACGTTCAGTTGCAACGATCATTGCTGCGAGGCTGCCCTTCATATCAGCCGCACCCCGGCCATATAACGTATCGCCAACAATTGTGGCTTCAAATGGCGGTGTATGCCATTGCTCAACAGGCCCGGTTGGTACAACATCAGTGTGGCCGGCAAAACAGAACACAGGTTTACCGGTGCCGCGGCGGGCCCACATATTCAAGGTGTCCTCAAAATGCATGACTTCAATATTAAAGCCCACGTCAATCAGACGTTCAGCCATTAATTGCTGACAACCTGCATCTTCAGGCGTTACTGACGGGCGAGAGATCAAATTTTTCGTCAGTTCAATGACGGCGCTAACTGTAGTCATAGTTATTATCCGAAAATACGTTGGTAATCAGCAGGTTTGAAACCCAGATGATACTGCCCGTTATGGACCAGTAACGGGCGCTTTATCATAGCGGGCTGCGCCAACATCAACGCCAGTGCTTTGGCTTCGGTCAGCTCAGCTTTGTCGGCGTCAGGTAACTGGCGATAGGTTGTACCGCGGGTATTCAGCAGATTTTGCCAACCACAGGCCGTTGCAAATTCAGCCAGTTTTTCACTGGTTAGGCCGTCGGCTCGATAATCAAAAAACTGATAAGAAACATTGTTTAACTCCAGCCAGTTTCGGGCTTTCTTCATCGTATCGCAATTTTTTATACCGTAAAGTGTCGTCATAATTAGGAGTTCTTTAGCTGAATAATGATGGCAGAATCTTGTGCTGCGTCGACAAACCGCTCAGCGCTGAACACTGCCGTGATCGCTGGGTGTGGCATTAGTATCAACACAACAACTTTGTCGTCGTTAGCCTGAAGCAATTGTAAGTCGAGCTGAATTATCGGCTGTCCGGCCCGGACAACTTGCCCGGAGCGAACTAACGATTTTGCCAGATTACCGTTGGTTAAGGTTGTTATATCAGGTAAATCTATCAACATAGTCAGGCCGCTTTGATGTTTAATACTCACTCTGTGGCCACCTGACAACAGACTGTTGAAACAACCATGAAAAGGCGACACGAGTGTACCGTGCTGTAATTTGATACACAAAGCCTGTTCTAATACATTTGCGTTATATAACAGATCAGCATGGGTATTGAGTGGCGCGATAATGCCGGTTGCAGGGCTTTTAATTTGCAAGCCGGTAATGTCATTAAGGTGCGGCAGCCAGTGTATCATCAGAAATACCCTGTGGGATAAGTTAAGCCAGCTATGCTAATGCAAAGCGGGGTGCGGGCTCAATGGAATATATTGCAAATTGCTATGGCTTGGCGCTTTTTAACCTTTAACTGCTGGTACCGAAATAGAAAACATTCCCTTTCAATGGCTTTAGAGAGTATTTCAGTTGAAGCCTGATTTTTGGTGGATGTTCTTGGAGGTGAAGTCGAAGGTTGTGGCGGGTTATCTGGTGTGTGGTTGTCCACAGATTTTGTGGATAACTTTGTGTGTAATGATGTTTAACTTGTCTAAATTGTTGATAGATATGCATAAAACATATTGGCATATTTTTTGTTTGTTTCTGCTTAAACAAAAGGCAAACAGAAGTCGGCTAAAATATCAGTTTTAGTATTCTCTAATGCAAAAAGTAAGTGTAAAAGTCAGTTTTCCCAGCCGGATAACCGCTTTTATCTTATATAAAGTTGAATTCAGAGCACTGATGAACTGTCTGAACTGCGGATTAGGCGGCCCGTATTTTAACCCCAGCTAAGGTAAAAGCAGGGCTTTTATGCTATCGTTCGGCTGTAGTCTTATTGTGGGAGAATGCCATGCAGTATCCGCTTTATACAACTTTGCGTGCTGGCCGGGAGTACAGCAAACAATGGCCTGCCAAAGCAGAGCTTAATAGTCTGTTTATCGAAAACAAGGTGATTTTACTAACGACAATTACCGGACGATGTTTACCGCTACTGGCTTTGGTTAGTGGTGTTGTTCAGTTCAGTTACCTAGGCTCGTCATATATAGCGCATATCATTACCATGATGCTATTTCTTGCCACCTTACCGTTGCAGGGCTTGTATTGGCTAGGTGTGCGCGCAGCAACTCCGCTACCACCGTCTATTGCTAACTGGTATCAGCAGGTTAGACAGAAAATGCAGCAGCAGGGCATAGTGTTAGCACCGGTTAAGCAGCCAGGTTGTTATCGGGATCTTGCCGTATTATTACGACAGGCTTATCAGCAATTAGACAGAACCTTCGTTAAGCAGTGGTTGTAATTTACATACCACTGCCAGGCTTGAATCAATTAAATACTGACCACACAGGGGCGTGATCTGAAGGCCGTTCTATGCCGCGTAATTCGTAGTCTATACCGCTCTCAATACAGCGCTCGGCCAACGGCACTGTCGCCATAACAACATCGATACGTAGTCCGCGGTTATCATCAAAGCCCTTTGATCTGTAATCAAACCAGCTATACTGACCTGCCGTAGAGGGATGTAGCGCACGGAAAGTGTCAATTAGTCCCCAGTCTTTCAGCTGTTGTAACCAGGCACGCTCTTCCGGTAAAAACGAGGTCTTGCCTTCACGCAGCCAGCGTTTTGCATTTGCTTCACCAATACCGATATCCAAATCGATTGGCGAAATATTGATATCTCCTATCACTGCAACATACTCGTCTGGTGAATGATGTGTGTGCAGATAGTTTTGCAGATCGGCGTAGAACTTGGTTTTTGCAGGGAACTTCAGTGGGTGGTCACGGTTTTCACCCTGTGGGAAATAACCATTGAGTACTGTTAGTGCCGACCCGT
>JBFKFH010000142.1:0-8468 GCA_041618685.1 Rheinheimera sp. | reverse complement strand
TGCGTAGAAGTTGAGTAAACCCAGCCAGCAACTGGCCACTACCGCCATCCACCACAGCTGGCCCCAACTGAGCAGAACTTGTGCGGATACCGGTTGCAAGAATGCTGCCGGCAGTGGCAGTGCCGCCTGCCAGCTGGTCAATGGCAGCGACAACAGCATCGGTAGCGCCAGCACGGTAATCAGCAACAGTAGCAGGCCGCGCAGTGTTAGCAATTGTGGTTTATGCAGCAGTTGCAGGAGTAGTGTGAGCGCGGTGAAGCACAGTGGTAAAAACAGGCCGAGGGCAGCCTGTGTGGTAGCGGGCTGCGCCGGATGCAGACCCTGTTGTACGACAAGATAATGGCTGGCCAGCAAGCCCAGGCCATACAGCCAGTGCCATTGCCGCATCAGGCAGGCCAGCCCTGCGATCAGCGCCAGCATTGCATAAATCAGCTGCGGGAATAGTGCGCTGATAGCGCCGGCCTGCAATGGCAATTGCCACTGCAGCAACGCCAGCAGCAGTACAGGGCTTAACAGTAACCAAGGCATGCTGGCGTTGGCCCTATGCCGCGTTAGCGTACGACAAAGTCAAAATACTGCTCGGTGTACACTGGAGGCTGATGGGTAAAGTGCCACCATTCCATATTGTATACCTTAAAACCGGCACTGAGCATCAGCGTTTCCAGCCGCTGCCGGTTGGCTTGCTGCACGGTAGTAATGCCGGCAGCTCCGACATTGGAAATGGGGTCAAACAAATCAAACGCCGACCCCATATCCAGCGGTTGCCAGTTACCGGCTGCATCTTTTGCCGCCAGGGTTAAATCGACTGTGCTGCCGCGGCTATGGCCGGATTGCTCGGCGATATATTCGCCGACCAGTTGATCTTTAGCCAGGTTGGGGTAGTACTCGGCTTTGGTGCGGGTGTCGGTCAGGTCGGCAGCCCAGCGCATAAAATGGTTTACTGCGCGCTGCGGCCGGTAACAGTCAAACACCCACAGGGTATACCCCTGAGCGGCGGCCAGTTGCTGCACTTTTGCCAGCGCCTGGGCGGCGTTGTGTTGCAAATAGCATTTATTGGCGGCATAGCCATCAACCGGTGCGCCAACAAAGTTGGCGCTGCCCAAATACGCCATATGTACCTGAATATCCGCAGCCAGCGCGTTTACGTCGATAAAATCAGCGGGTATGTCTGATGCCGGTATGGTTCCGCTGCCGTTTCCCAACAGCATGGCAATAAGTGTCAGTGTGTTCATATCATCAGCACTCCGGCAGCTAAAAAGGCCAGTAACGCCAAGGCGCCGCAAAACAGCGCATAGGGTAGCTGGGTTTTCACGTGTTCGAGTAAATCACAGCCAGAGGCAACCGAGCTTACGGCAGTACTGTCTGAAATGGGTGAGCAGTGATCGCCAAACACCCCGCCGCTTAAAATAGCCGCTAAAACCAGCGATGGCGGCAGGCCAAGCAGCTCTACCATTGGCATACCTATGGGGATCAGAATGGCAAAAGTGCCCCAGCTGGTGCCAGTGGTGAATGAAATAAGCCCGCCGGCTAAAAATAACAACGCCGGGATCAGCATCAGTGGCAGACTGTCGTTGACAATAGACGCAATAAAACTGCCGGTACCCAGCATTTTTAAGCTGCTGCCTAGCGCCAGTGATAGCAGTACAATGGTAACCAGTGGCAGCAGCTCACCCATACCTTTAAAACCAATATCTACCAGTTGCTGATGCTTAAAGCGCTTACTGAATAACATCATGCAGTAAGCAACCAGACATGCCAGGGTGGTGGCATACAGTACCGACTGCGAGCCTGAGCCCGCTACCAGCCGGCCATTACCGGTCATCAGCATAAACCCGAGCATCGACGCCACCAGCGTGAACAGCGGCACCAGCATATAGCTGGCGCGGGTGGGGCTGACATCAATTTCAGTATGTGCTGCCAGCGTATGCAACTGCTGCTCGGCTTTGCGCATCGGGCCATAAACCTTGCCGGTGATGATGGTATACAGCACAACTGATAGCGTAAACAATGCATAGAAGTTCAGCGGTATGCTGCCAATTAATACCGACACCGCGTTGTCGCCCAGTGAATAGGTACTCAGCAGGCCAAGAATGTAAGCGCCCCAACCGTTCAGCAAAATAATAATGCAAATAGGTGCACTGGTACTGTCGATAATATAGGCCAGCCGGGCCCGGCTCATTTTGAATTTATCGAATAAGCCACGCGAACTAATACCGGCAGTTAACGAGCTGAGGTTAGACTCGATAAAGGTCACAGAGCTGATAAAAAACGTCAGTAAACCTGCCTGGCGCGGTGTTTTGGCAATGCCTTTTTCCACCAGGAGTTTAACCGTAGCAGAGACGCCGCCTGAGTCGCGCATATAGGCCAGCAGACCGCCTACCAGCAGCGAAAACATCAGAATACGGGCGTTATCGCCGTCTTGCGTTACCGCGACAATACGTTCCAGGGTCTGAATGCCGCCATCGAGCAACAAGCCGGCACCGGCGTGTTGGCCGGCCTGCAGAAATATCAGCAGCTCGGCACTGCATAACGACAATAGCAGCGCCAGAATAACTTCTTTACGCCACAGCACTACGATAATGGCGACCAACGCCGGAACTAGGGTTAACCAATCAGCCAAAATGGCCTCCTGTTATTATTATTTTGTCTTGCTCAAATGCTGAATAATTTATACCGGTTGTACCTGAGCGCCGCAAGCAGTATGCCGGCATTTGCGATAAAACGGCTATTGCGGTGGATGGCACTGTACGGCGGTTTGCCTGCGGCTGCCTAACTTGCAATTGTTAACAGAATTGCGCCATGCTACAGCCAGACAGCAGTAAAGCAGAGGTGTAGTATGCAACGCGCATTACGTTGGCTTTTAACCGGACTGATAAGTTTAACCATGGCGGCACAGGCAATGACAGCAGAGAGTTTAACGGCAGAACACTATCAGCAGATAAAACAACCGGGCCTGGACAAGCCGCAGCTGGTAAACAGCGACATAGCACCGCTGCTGGCGCAGCATCGGCAAAACCCGTTGTTTCGTTTTACCCAGCCGGGGCAGTCAGTGCTGGGTACACCCATCTGGCAGATTGATGTCGGCACTGGCCCGGTGAAGTTGCTGGCCTGGTCACAAATGCACGGTGATGAGCCAACAGCGACGGCGGCCCTGATGGACCTGCTGAATTTTATCAGCGCACCGCAGCAACAGAGCTGGCGCGAAACCTGGCTGAGTAAAATCAGCATTCGGCTGATCCCAATGCTAAACCCCGATGGCGCCGCCGCAAACACCCGCTTCAACAGCATGGGCATTGATATCAACCGCGATGCCAAAGCCTTACAAACGCCAGAAGGGCAACTGTTGATGCAGGCCGCAACCGATTTTAAGCCGGATTTTGGCCTGAACCTGCACGACCAGAACCGCTTTTATGCAGTAGGTGACAGCACGACACCAGCAACAATTTCGCTACTGGCACCCGCGTTTAACACAGCCAAAGATATCGACAGCAGCCGGAAAAAAGCCATGCAGCTGATTGGTGATATGCGTGATCTGATGGCGCGGCAGTTACCTGGCCACCTGGGCAAATATGACGATACCTTTTCCTGGCGCTCATTTGGCGATACGTTCGCCGGCATGGGAATTAGCACGGTACTGATAGAGTCGGGTGCTTACCCGGCAGATGCCAACCGCCAGCTGGCGCGGCAATTAAATACTCAGCTGTTGGTGATGGCAATTGAAAGTATCGCCAGCGGGGCATATCAGCAACAGGATTTACAGGCCTATCAGGCTATTCCGTTTAACCGTGACGGCGGCATTCAAGATATGCTGCTGACTAATCTGACCATCAGTGTCAACGGCCACAACGCCAGGGTAGATTTAGCACTGGAGCTCGATAGCGACGGAGCTAAACCGGCACGCATTCGCGAAATCGGCGACTTATCTGTGTATGGCGGTTTTGCGCGTTTTGATGCCACTGGCCTGCGTTACCTGGCACCGAAAGCCTTTGTACTAACCAAAGCCTTGACGCTGGATAATGCCCGTTATCTGGCGCTGCTGCGTGATGGTTACAGCCACTTCAGCGGCGATGCCACACTGCTGATTAACCAGACCGACTGGCCGGTACAGCTAAACCCCAAAGGTCTGAGTGGTGATATGCCCCAGCGGCACCGGGTTGCAACCTTTTTACTGGCCAATGACCGCGGCGTACAGCTGGCGTTGCTAAACGGCAAGTTGTTGCAGCTAAACACTGCAACATTATTGTAATGGCGCAGCAGTTGCTGCCCGGTTTAGCGGGCCAGCTGTTGCTGCCAGCTAAATAACGCACTTAGTTGTTTGCGTACCAGGCCCTGTATGCGCTCATCAATCAAATTGCCATCGGTGTCAAAACTGCCACTGAAGGCATTGGCAAATACTTCTGGTTGATTCAATGGGTGCAGATTTAAAAACACACAAACCTGGCGCAGATGATATTGCGCCCGGCTGGTGCCCATACCGCCACCGGCGCCCATCATCGCCACCGGTTTGCCGGTAAGAATATTATTGTCCGGCTCGCGCGATGCCCAGTCCAGTGCGTTTTTCAGTGCCGGTGCCAGCGAGTAGTTGTACTCCGGGCAGGCCAGCAGCAAGGCGTCAGCTTCAGCAATCTGCTTGAGCAGCAGCTGCACTGCAGCCGGCTTTTCTGCCAAATCGGCATTGTAAAACGGCACGTCCAGTAAGTCGGCGACATGGATGCGCATCCCCTCAGGTGCATGCGCCTGCGCATAGCGCAGCAAACCGCGGTTAGTCGATTTCGCCCGTAAACTGCCACAAATGGCCAGCACATTAATCGTCATAAGTTGCTCCCTGTATAGCTGACAAAATTAGATACCGTCTGAGTGTAGTTCAGTGTGCAAAGTCTGGCTTAATTCAAAATATTTGAACTATAACGGCAAATTATTCCGCTTTTGTCGTGCAGCCGCACGGAATAAGCTGGCGGCATCTGTTGAACATCATTGAGGAAAACAACATGTTTGAGATGCGATATGCCGCTGATCGCGGCAAAGCGGACTTTGGCTGGTTACATAGCCGTCACACGTTTTCATTTGCCAGTTACTATGATCCGGCACAGATGGGCTTTTCTGCGCTGCGGGTAATTAATGACGATACCGTGGCGCCCGGCGCCGGTTTTGATACCCATGGCCATAAAGACATGGAAATTCTCAGCCTGGTATTGTCCGGCAGTATTGCGCACAAGGACTCAGCCGGGCATACCGAGGTATTGCCAGCCGGTGAGTTTCAGCTAATGAGTGCGGGCCAGGGGATTTATCACAGTGAGTTTAATGCCAGTAAAACAGCCGCACTGAAATTTTTGCAAATCTGGCTGCAACCCGACCAGTTTGGCGGTAAGCCGGGCTACCAGCAGAAAGACTTCGGCCAGCGTGATGGCTTAAGCTTAATTTTGTCACCGGATGGCCGCGAAGGCAGCCTGATTGTGCGGCAGAACGCATTGCTGTATCAGCTAATATTGCCGGCGGCGGCACAGCAGCCACTAAGCTTTGCCAACGGGCGCAAAGGCTATATTCACCTGATCAGTGGTGAGTTGGAGGTAGCAGGTAATCGTTTAACCGCCGGCGATGGCATAAAAATAACAGCTGAAACAGCCGTGCAGCTAAAAGCATTGAGTGCGGTAAAAGCGTTAGTGTTCGATTTGCCTTAACGGCACCAGGCGGAGAAAAACCCGCCGCCCGGCACCATCGGCTTAAGGATACAGCAAGTAGCGCTGGCGCTGTTGTAAGAACCGGGCTAGCGCCGGCTGCCAGCTAGCGCGGATCTGTTGCTCGGTCAGCCCCTGCTCAATTTGCTGGCGCAACTGATCGGTGCCCGCGAGTTTGTCCATAAAGGCCGGCGCGGTAAAAAACGGTGTGTTGTGTTGTTTAAACAGGGCATGCCAGCGCAGCAGATAAGTTAAATTTAAGCCGCCGGCATTAACCTGGCGCAGGTCTTCGCCGGTAAGTGGCTGATCCATTAACGGTGGCGATAGCGCAGCGCCTGGTGTGGATACCGGCGTAAAGGCAAAGTCACCGAGACCGAATTTGTCATAGCCAATTAGCTGAAACGGGAACGCCGTGCCGCGACCAATACTCAGCGGTGTTGCTTCAAACCAGCCCAGCGATGGGTACAGGGCGATGGCCTGGGCATTGGGTAAATTCGGGCTGGGTTTAACCGGCAAATTGTACGGCATAGTGCGCTGGTAACCCGTTAGCGGTATTACCGTAAGGTGCAACTGGTCAGCATTAGCAATCCATTGTTCACCTTTTATCATCTGCGCCAGCTCGCCGACAGTCATGCCGTGCAGCAGTGGAATAGGGTGCATACCGACGAAAGACTGAAACTGCCGATCCAGTACCGGGCCGTCGACATAGGCGCCGTTAGGGTTTGGCCGGTCCAGTACCAGCATGGCCACACCGTGTTCTGCCGCGGCGGCCAGCATATAGTGCATCGAACTGATATAGGTGTAGAAGCGTACGCCAACATCCTGGATATCAAAGATCACCACATCCAGCTGTTGCATTTGCGCCGCGCTGGGCTGCTTACTGGCACCATACAACGACAGCAGCGGGATACCGGTTTTACTGTCTATGCCACTGCTAACGTTGGCACCAGCATCATGATCACCGCGAAAGCCGTGCTCCGGCGAAAAAATACTGACAATGTTTACCTGGTTTGCCAGTAGTACATCGACCAGATGTTGCTCACCCACCATGGAGGTTTGGTTAACCAGCACCCCAACACGCTTGCCTTTAAGCGCCGGCAGATAGCGCGACAGTTGCTCGGACCCGGTCTGCAGCGTGGCGGGTGGGGTAGCCGCATGCGCTGCTTGCCGGGGCTGTGCAATAACAGTGGGCTGACAGGCCAGCAGGCCGCAGCTGAAAAGTACCAGCAGCAGGGTTCTCATCAGCCTTTATCCTGTGGTAAGGCATGGCGGATAAAACCATGTTGTTGTTGCAGCTGCGTTTTACACTGGGCAATGCTCTGGCCGCTGAGAATATGCAAAATGGCCAGTTTGGCACTCATGTCTGCAGCTTTAAGGGCATCACGCGCGGTATCAGGCTGACAATCGGTGGCTTGCATTACAATGCGCACGGCCCGCGCCACCAGTTTTTCATTACTGGCGTGCAAATCTACCATCAGGTTCTGATACACCTTGCCGCTGCGGATCATCGCGGTGGTCGTCAGCATATTTAAAATCAGTTTTTGCGCGGTACCGGCTTTCATCCGGGTAGAGCCGGTGACGACTTCCGGCCCGACAACGGCGCAGATGCCAATGTCTGCGGCGTCAAGCACCGGTGCATTGGCATTGCAACTTATTGCTGCGGTAAAGCAGCCAATACTGCGGGCATAGGCCAGGCCGCCCAACACATAGGGTGTGCGGCCACTGGCGGCAATGCCAACGAGGATATCCTGCTGGTTCAGCTTGAGCTGGCTTAAATCATCTACTGCCAGCTGCGCATTGTCTTCGGCGCCTTCCACTGCTTTGTATACGGCGCCTTCGCCGCCGGCAATCAGTGCCACCACCTGTGATGACGGTACGCTGTAAGTTGGCGGACATTCTACCGCATCCAGAATACCCAGCCGGCCGCTGGTGCCGGCCCCCAAATAAACCAGCCGGCCACCGCGGCTGAAGGCGTCGACGATACGATCGGCAACGGCGGCTACTTCAGGTAAACACCCAACCAGGCTTTGCGCCACTGTTTGATCTTCGGCATTAATGCGCTGCACAATTTCCAGGCTGGACAATAAATCAATATCCCAGCTGTTGGGGTTACGAGCCTCTGAACTCATCGCATCCAGCTGTTGCAGCAAGGTGTCCTGTTGATTAAGCGTCATGATGTTGTCCTGCAGAAGATAAGGTAGACGTCAGTTGTGCTGCCAATATATAGGCCCCTTCCAGTGCGCTGCCCAGTGCGGGTTGCAGTAAGGCGCGGCAGGCGTTATCTAACAGCGGTATCGTTGTCTCTGCCAGGCCTCCGAGTAACACTACTGGCAAGTCGAATTGCTCGCGGCCCTGCCATAGCAATTGCTGCACAGCACTAATATGGCGCTGTAGCAGACGCGCTGCCACGGTGCAGCGTGACCCATATTGAAATACTAGTGGCGCCAGCGCCGCAAAGTCAGTCGGGCTGGCCGTTTTCAGCCACGGCAACAAGTGGGCCGCATCGGCACCAATCTGTTGCGCCACTGACTGCAACAATGGGCTTTGAATTCCAGCCAGGCTATCTACCTGCCACAGTAATTCGCGGACCAGTTGTTTGCCGAGCCAGGCACCACCACCTTCATCACCAATATTAAAGCCCCAGCCACCAACCTGCTGCTCGGTGCCATCGGCCAGCAGACGCATCGCCACTGAGCCGGTGCCCAATGCCACGACCAATACCGGCTTACCCAAATTGGCGCCATACAGCGAGGTTCTGGCATCGGTGGTTAGCAAAAAGCCGGCATAATGCGC
>JBFKFH010000141.1:0-8472 GCA_041618685.1 Rheinheimera sp. | reverse complement strand
CGACAAAAGCACGCGACTGCCTGCAGTCAAAGGGGCGCCGGGAGAAGTGCGGGTGATAAGTGGCAAATGGCGCGGCCGTAAGCTGGCAGTGCTAGATGCTATGGGGTTGCGCCCGACAACGGACAGGGTAAAAGAAACCCTGTTCAATTGGTTAATGCACGATATTGACGGCGCCATGGTACTGGATTGCTTTGCCGGTAGCGGCAGTCTGGCAATAGAAGCGTTATCCCGCCATGCCCGCCACGCCACACTGGTTGAGCGTGATAGCGCCTTAGCCAGACATCTGCAGCAAAACCTACGCCAACTCAGCTGTGATAACGCCAAAGTGCAGAATCAGGATTGTCTGGCGCTATTAGCCGCACCAGGCACGCAGCAGTATGATGTGGTGTTTGTTGATCCGCCCTTTCGCCAAGGCTTAGCCATCCGATGCTGCCAGGCACTGGAACAGCAGCAATGGCTGGCAGAAAATGCGTTAATTTATCTGGAAACAGAGAAAGAACAAACGGTAGCTGACATCCCCAACAACTGGCGCCTGCTAAAAGAAAAAATTGCCGGCCAACTTGCGTATCGGCTGTATCAGCGCGGTTGATGCCGCGCTGCAATGATTATTCAGCCTGGTTTAGCTCCATGCCTAAGTTAGTCAGGCCCTGTTCTTTGACCCAGTTTTGCAGCAGTTGCCGTTCTTCACGGCCAAATAGCTTCAACGGGATGACCAATTCAATCAGTTCAGCTAAACAATCCATCTCGTACTGCATCAGTGGATGCTCACGGACAATTTTTTTCAATTCAGCTTCAGTAGTAATGTCATCATCAATACTGTCGTGCTCGATTAACCGAGCCACTGTTGCCTGAGAAATCTTCGCCACATTAATGAATTCGCTGGCATCCTGCTGCGCTATACCGCTAAGCATCATATCCAGTGCCGTTGCACAATCCACTGCCGGGTAGACACCAAAAATATCAAAATCATTAATTTCCGGCGTAACCGCTTCCAGCTCTTCTGCCAGCTTGTCGAAATTAATTTTGGCTTTTTTAACCGTTAACCACTCCCACACCAGGGTAAGTATATGGCGCGGCAATTCAGCGTCGCCGGTTTGGGTTACTTCAGCAAATAACTGATAATTTGGTAACATGCGCTCCAGTAGCGCCGCTGCGACAGCAGCCTGCTGATAGAAATTCAGCTCACGCATCGCCTGAAAATTATTGGCTTTTTGTTTCATCTTTATCCTGAAGACATGACCAGCAGATATCAAACGTCTGGTAGTTCAGCTCGCCGCAACGACATTGCCATTGCGCTGGTTCATGTTGTAGTTGTTGTAAGTACTGCGCGATTATACGCTGAGCAACGATAAATTGCTGCTGTGGCACCCAAAGTTGCACGCCAACGTCGTTTAGCGGTAACTCACCTGCGGCACCGGCAAGGTACTCACCACTGACGGTAACGACTATTGCAGCCTGTTGCAGTAAGCCACGCACCAGGCCAGCTTCTATACTGTTCGCTGCCTGATACACCCGCTGCCATTGCGTGACGTCTGCCGGGTGTATCAGTTCCATGTTAGCCGGTAACTTTCAGTTGCTTTTGCGCATATTCAAACTTCAGTTTGAATTCCATCATCCGCTCTTCCATATTCTGCACCTGCTCCAGATGCGCTTCCTGTTGCTGTTGCAGCTCTGTACGTAATGTGCGGATCATTTCCCTGCTGTTGTCGGCTTCTTGCTGCTGTTTTTGTTCTGCGGCATATTGCCGATTCTGCGCATGCTCAAGCTGAGCTTCCAGTTTTTGCTGTTTATTCTGACTGTGTTGATACTTTTCAGTCAGATTAACGTAATCAGCCTGTAACTGCGTCAGCTGTGAGCCGAGGCCTCCGGTTTCATCCTGCATCGCGGCCAGCTGTTGCTGTGCTTCGCTCAATTGCTGCTGTGACGCCGTTAGCTGCTGCTGCCACTGCTGTTGCTGCTCGGCTGCTGCAACCATATCCTGCTGTAACTGCTGAATTTTTTGCTGCTGCGCTTCATGCGTGTTTTTATGGTCCTGCACGTCTTGCTGTAGCTGGGCAATAATTTGCAGCTTTTCCTGCTGTGCCTTTTCAACTGCCTCGACATGTTGTTTTTCCGCAGCCAATGTCTCAACTTGTTGGCGCAGTTGCTGTTGTAACTGTTCCAGCTGCTGCTCATATTTGGCCTGAAGATCATTCAGCTGCTGCACTTGTTTTTGTTGTTGCTCTGTTGCCAGCTTTAATTCAGCTTTACTTTGTTGCACGGTCAATTTCATCTCGTGCAATGCGGCTTTGGCCTGTTCAGCTTCAGCTTTGGCCTGTTCTGCTTCGGCTTGTGCGGCAGCGAGTTGCTGTTGCAGTTGGTCAAGTTGTTGTTTGGTTTTTTGTAATTGCTGCTTGGTCTGCTGCAGATGCTGTTCTGCTTCGGCGTTGCCGTTGTCCGCCTGCTGCAGTTCAGTCAGTTGCTGTTTCAACTGTTCGTGTTGCTTGTTTTGCTCTGCGCGTTCTGTCGCAACGGCCTCGAGCTTTTTGTTTGCCTTGTCCAGCTCCTCAGTCAGCACTTTATGCTGTTGACGCAGCTTAGACAGTTCCTGGTTATCCGCACTGGCCACCGGTATGGCCAGGTCAAGCTGCTGCTTGGTTTGCTGCCAGTCTTTAAATAGTTTTTGGTAGGCTTGCTCTTGTTCAATTAAACGCTGTTGCCACTGTTTTTGACTGTCAGCTAACACAGTGGTGGCAAACTGCTGTAACTGCTGCTGTTGGGAATTTAACAGCTGGCTGGAGAAATCCACAAGGCTGGCTTCCAGCTGCTGTTGCGCCGCCTGCGTAAGGTCGGCAATAACTTGCTGCTCGATTTTATTATTGTTTTTCTTCACTGCATTCATCATCAGCTCTCGCTTTACTACGGCAGCGCTTGCTTTTCAAAGCAGGCTAGCACTGCATCGTCATCAGTTAAGTACATCTGCGCCTGTACCTTACCAGCATTTCAGGCTAAGGCATACTATGCCGGCATTTAGTGTAATATGACTTGTCACTGATAGCTAACGCAAATGATACTTTTGACCTTTCAGCCATTTAATTTCTCATAACAGGAACTTAAATATGATGGACCTCACTACACCAGCTTTACTGTTCCCGGCAATATCGCTATTGCTGTTGGCCTACACCAACCGGTTTCTGGTGCTGGCGCAACTTATCCGGGAGCTGAATCAGCGCGAAGGCGATACCGTGCGCAGTATGGCCAAACGCCAGATTTCCAACTTGCGCAAACGTATAGTGTTGATAAAGACGATGCAGGCATTCGGTGTGCTCAGTTTTGTGCTCTGTACTGCAGCTATGTTTTGCTTGTTTATGCTATGGCATACGGCAGGCCAATTGCTGTTCGTTGTCAGCCTGATTAGCTTATTAATTAGTCTGCTCTATTCTTTATATGAAATACAAATTTCCTGTGATGCTATAAATATAGAACTTGAATCACTGCAAAACGGCTGAACAGGTAGCTGCTGCGGACAACGATATGAGCCATGACGACTTTTTGTTTAATGACGAAACTGTTGACTACTGTAGCCCGGCGGATGTCAACACGGCGCCACCGTGGCAAATTCTGATAGTCGACGATGATGAGAGCATTCACCAAATAACCAGTCTGGTACTCAGTCATTTTGAATTCGAGCAACGTCCTTTACAGTTGCTACATGCGCACAGTGCGCAGCAGGCTGAGCAACTTATTTTGCAACACCCTGATATTGCATTGGCTATTATCGATGTGGTTATGGAAACGCAGTATGCCGGACTGGCATTAGTTAAAACCATCCGTGATACCTATGAAAATAAACGTATGCGGCTGGTGCTTCGCACCGGACAACCCGGCGAAGCACCTGAAGATCATGTGATCCGCGACTACGACATCAATGACTACAAAAATAAAACTGAAGTAACGGCTATCAAATTAAAAACCATACTGTATGCCGGTCTACGCTCGTATCGGGATATCTGTTTTATTGAACAACACAAAGCCGGTTTGGAAAAAATTATTGGTTGTACAACCAGCTTTTTGCGCTGTAGTACGCTGCGCGAGTTTGCGTCGTTAATTCTGGGACAGGTTGCCTTTTTACTCGGGCTGGAGTCTGAGCAAATATACTGCTGCGCCGCTGTTAACACTGCACAGCAACAGGAACTGACCCTGGATATTATTGCCACCAGCAAACCTATCAACGGTGATACCTTACCTGCTGAAGTAACAGCAAAAATTGCCCGAGTGCAGCAAGAAAAACAGTCACACTTTGCTGACGACTGTTTTATTGGCTACTTTATCACGCAAAATGGCAGCGAAACCTTTCTTTATGTCAGCAAAAGCGGCAAGCTGGAACCAACCGATCATCAGTTGCTAAGCTATTTCGCCAACAATATTGCAATAGCGTACGAAAATATCCGCCTGCGCGAACTGATGCGCGAAAGCCAGCGTGAGCTGGCGTATATATTAGGTGAAGCGGTAGAAAAAAGATCCAAGGAGACCGGCAGTCACGTAAAACGGGTAGCCAATTACAGTTACCTGTTGGCGATCAAATGTGGCTTGTCTGAATACCAGGCAGAAGAGATAAAGCTAGCGTCGCCGCTGCACGACCTGGGTAAAATTGCCATTCCGGATCATATTTTGAATAAACCAGGTAAACATGATGAGGCGGAATGGGCTATCATGCAGCAGCATGCCGAACTCGGTTATCAGATCCTGCAACATTCCAGCAACGAAATACTGCAGATGGGCGCCATTATCGCACATCAGCACCACGAAAAATGGAATGGTAAAGGCTATCCGCAGCAGTTAAGCGGGCACAATATTCATATAGCAGGTCGAATTACTGCACTGGCAGATGTATTTGACGCTTTGGGTAGCGATCGGTGCTACAAAAAAGCCTGGCCGCTGCCAGACATTATCGAACTTATTCGCCGTGAACGGGGTCAACAGTTTGACCCGGCCTTGGTGGATATATTGTTAAACAATCTGGATGCATTCCTCGCAATACGCGATGCCTATCCGGATTAAGCACAGGAAGATGTATATGCTACGCAAAAATATTAAACGTCTAGCCATTACCAGTGCAGCAGTTATTTCACTGCTTATTGCTGGTTGTGCCACCGGGCCAAAGGTACGATCGGACGCCGCTGCCAACACTAACTTTGCCGCCTATAAAACTTTTGCTTTTATGCCGGAAGTAGCGACTGACAAGTCAGGCTACACGACGCTTATTACGCAGCATTTTAAAGACGCTATCAGGGCTGAAATGACTGCACTGGGTTATCAGTTTAGTGACACTAACGCCGATTTATTGGTTAATTTTAACTCTAATGTTGAAACCCGTACCGATGTGCGCTCTTCACATAATGCCGGCATTCAATATTACCATTATCGTAGCGGCGTGTACGCCGGCTTCCCGATATTCACGCATGATGTCGACACGATCCGCTATAAATACGGCACCGTGAATATTGATGTGGTAGACGCAGCGAAACAACAGCTGATTTGGGAAGGCATCTCAGAAGGCACGCTGAAAAAATCCGATCTGGACCAGCCGAAACAAGCGATCAGCGCTGTAGTCGGCCTGATTTTTCAGCAGTACCCTACCCGTAAAACTACGCCCTGAACCAACGTCAAGGCTGGTCGCTTAACCGGCACCGGGCAGTAGCTGCTGTATTTTTTGTTGTAACGCCGCGCAGTCGGCGTTTTTATTTTGCTGCTGTATCGACAAGGTCAGCTCGCCCACGGTCAGGCCAAATTTATGTAACGTGCTGCGGTTAATCAGATTCTCGTTATCAACCAGATATAGCCAGTCTTTAACTACCACGTCCGTCGTATCCCCCTCCATCGCAATACGCAGGGTATATTCCCAGTACAGGGTATTACCAGCCAGCTGCCCGGTTGCCTGACCTACCACATCAGCCGCACTGCCACTAATTTTACCTTCAGCCGTTTGCTGCAATTGCCAGTGGCGCTGCTCAATGCGGCCGTCGCTAAATTGAAACAACTCATATAAATGCCCGCTATCGCCCTGCCAGTCACCACATAACTCTGCAGTGAACCGCACTGTTTGCTTGCCCTGCCAGTTGTGCAATACCCCCCAGGCCCTGCTTTGGCCCTGAAAGAACTGGTTCAGACTTAATTTTGGTGTCTCATTGCTATAATCCGACACCGATTGGCTGCAACCGGTTAGAGCACCGGTGACTAAGGTTGCCGCTAATATGATTTTGCGCATAAAGCCTCCGTTCGTTAAAAGTATTACGCCTGAAAACGGCCCACAGCTCAGAAAAAAGTAAAAAAACTGAAAAAATGCCAAACTAAATGCGTCGTCGCACCGACCTAATAGACAAATCCAGTGGAGAATAACCATATCGTGTTTAAACGCAGTGATGAGAGCTTAATTGCTAAAGCCCTGACTGGCGACCAGCATGCCTGGCAGCAGCTGGTCAACCGGCATCAGAGTGCGCTGTTCTACTTCGGCCTGCGTCTGCTGGGTTCGAAAGAAGATGCCAATGATTTGTTGCAGGATGTGTTGATGGTGCTGTGCCGTAACCTGGGACAATACCGTGGTGACAGCAGCTTTAAAAGCTGGTTGTTCGGCATAGCCAATTATCGAGCTATGGATATGCTGCGCCGACGCAAGTACAGCGACAATGACGACGCCCTGGCCGAGATGACGGACGACAGGCCAGAGTTGCCAGAACAGCTGGCCAGCCAGCAACAACAGCGCCAGGTGCAGCAGCAGCTACGTACACTGCCGCTGGAACAGCGTCTGGTACTGGAGCTGAAGTTCTATCAGCAATTTACTTTTGATGAGATTGCCAGCCAGCTGGCAGTGTCTAGTAATACTGTAAAGTCACGTTTTTATGCCGCGCTGGATAAGATGCGCCTGCAATTGGAGAGCGACCATGTCGAACAATCAGCAAATTTTTGAAGACTGGCTCGAGGGCAAAATCACCGAGCAACAATGCCAAAGCTTACTGCAGCAAGATGCACTATGGCTGGAGCGTATGCAAAACGCCCGAATACTGCGCACTGATGCAGCCGCCCCGCGCTATGAAGCGATAGCTGAATTTGATAGCAGCGCTGTATTTGCCAGGCAATGGCAACGACCTAAACCACGGCGCAGCTGGTGGCCACAGGTGAGCCTGGCATTGTCATGTGCCGCGATGTTAATCAGCCTGTCGCCGGCACAGCTGCAGCTGCGAGACGGTAGCCTGACACTGAGCTGGCATAACCCTTCGCAGGAAATAAATGCAGCCGTTGCGACTGCGCTGACAGCCTACCAGCAGGAACAACAACAATGGCTGGTACAGCAGCTGGATTTTCAGCAACAAAACACCAGCTCACAACTGGTGCTGTTAAAAGACTATTTACAGACCGAATTAAAACAGGATCAGCGCAGCGACATGCTGCAGCTGGTGGAATATTTAAACCAGCAACGCCAGGCTGACTGGCAATACTGGCAAGAGAATTACCAGCCAATGCAGGCCAATTATCGCCCTGCAGACAGTTACTACGTAAACCCAACCAATACCGGAGTTGTTAAACCATGAACGCATTACGCCGTACGACCATTTATGCCGCTGTGTTTGGCGCTGCCTTAGCCGTGTTGCCAGTAACTGCAGCCGAAGTTAGCCCGGCATTGAAACAAAACGCTGATCTATTAAAAACCATCCTGCATACCGCGTTTAAAGATGATAGCGCCAGCCGGTTGTCGTCATTGCAGTACAGCTATCTAACTGGCCAAGGCTTGTTATTTCAGGCTAATGCCGCACAAGGCGGCCAGTATGGCTTTTATTTTCGCAGCACTGGTGCAAAGGGAGCCCCTGTGCCACCGTTACCACCACAACCCCCACTACCAAACGGTAACTTTGAGTTAGAATTTGATGCAGAGGAAATAGAACGTATCGCTGAAGCAGCGCACGACATGGCCGAACAAATGCAGCAACAGCATCACCATAGTTATCGCGTGGCCGAACAGCAGCGGGCTATAGAGCGTGAATTACGGGATGTTGAACGGGAAACCCGCGAGATTGAGTTTAATAAAACGCTGAGCAAGCTGGATAAAGAGCAACAGCAAGAGCTGGAAAAACTAAAGCAGAAAGCAAAATTGCTGCAGGAAAAACAGGCACAAGTTGCCAAAGAAGCCGCGTTAAGCCGCAAACAACTGGAAGAACAACGCAATAAACAGTTGGCGGAACAACAACAACAAACAGCGGCCATGATAAAAAGTGTTGGCGAGAAATTCAGCCAGCTCCTGTGCGATTATGGCGCCAGCTTACGGGATTTGCCCGATACAGAATATGTCAGCTTGCAGGTTAACAGCAGAGGGGCGGACGGCCGGTATTACTGGGTAATTAAAAAAGCGGATATTAACCAGTGTATGAGCGGTAAAATAAAGGCCAAAGATTTGCTGGTTAAAGCGAAAACCTATCAGTTCTGAGGTTAACCTTGGTT
>JBFKFH010000140.1:0-8670 GCA_041618685.1 Rheinheimera sp. | reverse complement strand
GATGAAAAAAGAAACCGGCGATAGCATGATCCGTGATCTGCTATTTACCAAATACCTGTATCAATAAGATCAATACCAGTACTACCTATATTAGTAGTACTGAGTAACAGCGCACTGTTAGGGCTAGCCTGGTTAGCTAACAAGCCGGCCCGTTTGATTACGCAACAACCCGGCCCAGGCTAAGCCTGCCAGTAAACCGCCCAGATGCGCCCAGTTGGCCATACTGATCCACAACACATCAAAAAATCCCAATACCAGCCACAGCAGCATAAAGCCTGCCAGTCCGGAACTGATATGCAATCCCTGCGCGGGATTCAGGCGGCCGGCTAACCAGCAATAGCCGAAAAGCCCGTACACCACACCGGACATGCCGCCAAAGTTAGCACCGACCATAAAATACTGTGCCGCGTTCGATACCATGGCGACTGACAGCGTCAGAATTAGTAAGGTCTGCATTCCCAGCTGTTGTTCAAACTGTCGCCCCAGATACAGCCACCAGGCCAGGTTAAACACCAGATGTGTCAGGGAAAAGTGCAGCAATATTGGCGTAAACCAACGCCACAATTGCGCGGGCTGTGTCAGCTGTAATAAGCCACTGCTGGCTGGCCAGTCAATATGCTGCCAACCGAATACCAGCACACACAACAGCAGTAAACCAACGGTAAACGGCGCCTGCTGCCACAACTGCAAGGCGCTAAATTGCGGTAAAGCACTGCCCTGCACAGCAGCTGGCTGGCTTAATTGCCATGCCGCTGCCTGATAACGCGAATGCCCCGGCTGCTGTAAAAAGTGTTCAAACTCCTGTTCAACCTGAGCCAGGTGCTCTGTTGCGACATAAAGTTCAGCTGTATCGCCAGACTTTACCACCGCGCTGACATTCAAGCCCTGCGCTACGCAATAGCCAGCAAATAGCTGGGCCGCCTGCACTGAGTTTAACTCAGCAAATTTATTCACCTGCTGCACTCACAAACGGCTGCTGTTGGCGCCAGCTTTCAAAACCCCCGTCCATGCTGAACACTTGCTCAAATCCCTGTTGCGCCAGGTATTGGGCAGCGCCCTGGCTGGAGTTACCGTGGTAACACACCACCACTACCGGCTGGTCAAACTCAAACTGCTGCATAAATCCATGCAGACTGCCATTGGTTAGATGCCAGGCCCCGTCAATATGACCGCTGGCAAAACTTTGCTCGTCGCGGATATCAGCGATAACCACCTTACCGGCTGCCAGTAATGCCGCGGTTTGCGCGACAGATATATGTTGAAAATCGCTCATAAGCCTCCCTTAGTTACAGGCCGGATATCATACCGCAGCAGCACAGAAATACCAGCAAGCCAGTCATTACAGTGCGGCCATCGTACTTTAGTGGTAGTTCAGCTAATAAACACTGGACACTGATTAAAGTATTGTTAACAATAGCAACCAAATTATCGCTAAATCGGAGCCACCATGACCAGCCTGATTATTCTGGCCATCCTTGTTGTAATAGTGTTCTGGGTTATCAGCATCTTTAATACTCTGGTAAAGCTAAAAAACCGTTTCCAGAACGCCTTTGCCCAGATTGAGGTTCAGTTAAAACGCCGTTACGACTTAATTCCTAACCTGGTCGAAACCGCTAAAGCTTATATGTCACATGAGCGTGATACGCTCGAAGCCGTGATCACTGCCCGTAACGCAGCACTGGCGGGATTAAAAGTAGCTGCCAATAACCCTGGTGATGCCGGTGCTATTAGTCAGCTAGCTGGTGCAGAAGGTGCATTGCAAAGCGCCATGAGCCGGTTAAATGTGGTAATGGAAGCCTATCCGGATTTAAAAGCCAATCAGAACATGATGCAGCTGTCTGAAGAGCTAACCAGTACCGAGAACCGCGTTGCGTTCGCCCGTCAGGCTTTTAATGATGCGGTAACAGAATACAATAGCTACAAACAAAGCTTTCCTCCCGTGCTGTTGGCCGGCAGTTTTGGCCATGCGGCCGATGCGAAATTGCTCGAGTTCGCTGACAGTGCAGCCATTCAGGCGGCGCCCAAAGTCAGCTTCTAACCGGTCACGCAACACAGGCAGCCCAGCATGAGCAGTAATTTCTTTTCCCAGCAGGATCTTGCCCGGCGCAATACCCGCCTGCTGGTGGCATTGTTTACGCTGGCCGTGTTGCTGTTGTTGCTGTTGACCAACGTCATTGCCCTGCTGAGTCTGGGCTTTATCGATCCGGCCAGTATCAGCACCCAAACATCTCTGCATACTCTTCCCTGGCCACTGGTTAGTATGGTAAGCCTGGTGGTACTGGCTGCGGTTGGCATTGCGGTGCTGACCAAGTGGCTGCAGTTACGTGCCGGCGGTAAAGTGGTCGCAGAATCTCTCGGTGGACAACGCCTGGCGCCAGACAGTGCCGATCCGCTGCAACGCCGCCTGTTAAATGTGGTAGAAGAAATGGCGTTGGCTGCCAATACACCGGTGCCGCCGGTTTATTTGTTACCTGAAGCCGGCATCAACGCCTTTGCTGCAGGTTATAGCCCGGCTGATGCGGTTATTGGCGTCACCCAGGGTTGTCTGGAGCAGCTCAACCGCGACGAACTGCAGGGCGTTGTCGCTCATGAATTCAGCCATATTCTTAACGGTGACATGCGGATGAACATCCGCCTGATTGCTATTTTGAACGGCATCCTTTTTCTTGGCCATATTGGCTACTACATGCTGCGCGGTAGCCGCGGCAGTAGCGTAAGACGCAGCAACCGTTCAGGCAATAACAAAAATGGCGCAGGCGGCATTTTAGTGCTGGCGTTAGGCTTAGTGGTTATTGGTTATCTGGGCTCATTTTTCGGCAATCTGATTAAAGCCGCTGTCAGCCGTCAGCGTGAATATCTGGCCGATGCCAGTGCAGTGCAATTTACCCGTAACAACCGCGGCATCGCCAGTGCGCTAAAAGTCATTGGTAGCCACAGCGCAAGCAGCCGGATACGTAACCAGAATGCGGATGAAAACAGTCATTTGTTTTTCGGCGAGGCCATCAGCCGCTGGGCCGCAATATTCGCCACACACCCGCCACTGGCTACCCGGATAAAGCGGCTAGAACCGCAGTGGAACGGTAAGTACCCCACTCCTCGCCCACCACAAACCAGTGTCACTGCACAAACCAATGCGGCAAGCGAGCCAGCTACTAAGGCGACAAATCGCAACGCGCAGCTGGAACAGGCACTACCATTGCTGCTATTACATAGCAGCCGTCAGAGCGAACCTGCCACCGCACTGGTTTGTTGCCTGCTATTACAGCAAGATGACACGGTACGCACCGTGCAGCTGCAGCTGATCAAACAGCAAGGCTCGCTGGATCTGCTGCAACAGGTCGATCAGTTGTGCGACGCCGTTGCCGGATTAAATACGCTGCAACAGGTACAGCTTATGCAGCGGCTGGTACCGGCACTGAAGACCCTTACTGCACGCCAGTTCCGCCAGTTCGAGCAGTTGCAGCAAGCTTTAGTGCAGCTTATCCCCAAGCCAGATCTGAGCGCCTGGCTCACCAGCCAGTTTATTCAACATACGGTAGCTGTGCAGTTTGACCAGCAACAGATTGCACGACATTATTCCAATCAGGAATTACGCCAGCAACGCGAGGCCGTACTGGCGTTGCTGGCGCTGGTTAGCAACGCCGCCGGCGATGAACAAAAGCAACAACAGGCGTGGCAAGCAGCGGTAAACGCGTTGCCATTTACTGACCATGCCGAACCACCAGCAATCAATTTAAACCAACTTAGCCAGCAGCTTGCCAGCCTGCTAGCACTGGCGCCGCAACAAAAACAGCAACTGTGGCACGCCATTGAAGCCGGTGTTAAAGCCGATCAGTTGCTGCAACTGCAGGAACAGGCGTTACTGTTGGCACTGGCGTTATTGCTGGAAATACCTTATCAGTTGGCCGCCGACACTACTGAATAACGTGCGCATTCGCCGATAATCGACTGAACCACTCAGTTCGCCCTTTAGCATCAGCGTAATTTCAGGTAGAATTAGCGCCCATTTTTCAGCAGGAAAACGTCATGACAGATAATCGCTTGTTTCTGATGTACGATACGTCATTTGACGAGATGGATGCTGAAGGCAGCCCCGGTTTTGGCTTTGTCTTAGTGTTTAACAGCGAAGATGCCGAAAACTATGAAGCCGGTGAAAACCCTTCGTGTCCTGCGGTATCGATGTTATTTACCGACCATGCTGATGGCAGCATCAGCGGCGATTTACTCGGTTGGGCGCACGTTGACGCCGAAATATTCCAGCAGTTTCCACTGGGGCATTTTCTGCTGTTAATGGAACAGGCCGCGCAGGTTGCCATTAATGCTTACCGCCAGGTTGGCCAGGTGCCAGATCGACTAGTGGCGCAACATTTAGATGACGAAGAACTTATTCAATTTGATGTGCAGTTTAACGATCTGCAGTTAAATGAGCAGCAAAGTGAGCAGCAACTGGCACAGCAGCTAATGTCAGGCCGGCCTTACCTCGACTCGTAGTAACAAATAACTGAAATCAGTTTTGCTTTTCACTTTGCCGGCTTTTACTATTAGCCGGTCAGCATGCAGTTTAGCCCGGAGAGCCCTATGGCGCAGGCCATTGATATGTCAGCAATTGAACAGGCGTTAAATGGCTTTACCATTCCGCCTCAGCCAGAAATTCTGCAGCATATTCAGCAACAACTGGATGCGCCCGAGCCGAATATTAAACGCATAGCCACGCTGATCAACCTCGATATCGGCATCGCTGGTTTTACGTTGAAAGTGGTCAACTCAGCATTCTTTGGTCTGCGGCAAAAAATCACCTCGGTTGAACATGCCTGTAAATTTCTCGGCGTTAATCGCGTACTCAAGCTGGTACGCAGTGTATTGCTGCGCTTCACGCTGGCAGAAGGCCAGAATGATAAATTCAGCCTGAAGCTTTGGGCCAGCGCCCTGCAAACCGCCAACATTGCTATGACGCTGGCACGGCATTTTAATTTCTCGCAAGCAATACAGGATGATTGTTACAGCCTGGGATTATTTCATAATGCCGGTATTGCATTAATTCATCAGCAAACGAATAGTTACGCTCAGCTGATGCAGCAAGGCTTGCTGGCACAATACGGTTATAGTGAAACCGAAGAGCGGCATTTTCACACCTGTCACGAAGTGCTGGGGTACTTGATTGCTGAATCCTGGGGTTTGACACCAGAGCTGTGTAACGTTATCGCATACCACCACAGCCCACAGCTGATGCTGGAGTCTGACAGTGAAACGGAGAAACAGCTGTTTGCGCTGTTAAAACTGGCTGAACATTTTGCCGGTGAGAGCCGTCAATTGTTTGATTTAAGCCTTGACCCGGAGTGGGAACAGCACAAAAGTGCCATCCTCGACGAGCTGGATCTGGAGCCACTGCAATTGCCTGAACTGGCTGAATTGCTGCACCGCCAACACATCAGTACCATCTACGCTGTCTGAATCCGGTGAGTATTATTCTGGCGCCGATGGAAGGCGTGGTCGATCATTTAATGCGCGATATGCTAACCCGCATCGGTGGTTTTGATTTATGTATCACTGAGTTTATCCGGGTGGTCGATCAAAAACTACCGGCGCGGGTGTTCACCCGCTTCTGCCCTGAACTATTACACGGCGGCAAAACACCGGCAGGTACCCCGGTACGGGTGCAATTGCTCGGACAGGAACCCAACTGGCTGGCAGAAAACGCTGTGCGCGCTGTTGAATTGGGCTCGCCCGGTATTGACCTGAACTTTGGCTGCCCGGCTAAAGCGGTTAATAAAAGCCGTGGCGGTGCCGTGTTATTAAAAGAAACCGCACAACTTTACCGCATTGTTAAAGCCGTACGTGACGCAGTACCAGCCGAGTTCCCGGTTAGCGCGAAAATACGCCTTGGCTTTGATGACACCAGTCTGGCACTAGACAATGCAGCCGCCATCGCGGCCGCAGGCGCCAGCATGCTGACAGTACATGCGCGCACCAAAAGTGACGGCTACAGACCGCCGGCGTATTGGCCCTGGATCGCCAAAATTAAACAGCATGTCGCTATTCCGCTGGTGGCTAATGGCGAAATCTGGAACGCTAATGACGCCATGCTGTGTCGCCAGCAGTCAGATTGCAACGATATTATGCTGGGCCGAGGCGCGCTGGCCATGCCGAATCTGGCGCAAACCATTAGTGTTGGTGCTGCAACCATGCCATGGCCACAAGTGCTGCAGTTACTTATGCAATATTCTGAGTTTGAGATCAGCGGCGACAAAGGCCAGTACTATGCTAACCGTATTAAACAATGGTTTAGCTATTTAAAGCTGCAGTATCCGCAGGCCGCTGCACTTTTTGCCCAGTTGCGCGTACTACGCAAAAGCAGCGATATTCTAAGTACCTTGCAACAAGCGCTGGACAATAACCACACCTGACACCGGCTTACAACCCTTGCTTTGCCCCCACGCGACAGGCCGGCCAGGCCATTGCCATCATCACAGCGCGAAATGTCAAACATAAACCGGCGTAATCAAATAACCTGATAAATAAAGACTATACTCCTCAGACAGTTATATTAAGGAGTAATGGATATGCCGATAAAGGTTGCGGTATTGTTTGAACGCAAGCCGCTGGAGAAACGGGTAGCTATGGTACCCACCGTGGCGGAAAAGCTGGCCAAACTGGGCTGTAGTATTAGTATGCTAAGTGGCGCCGGTCTTGGCAGCAAGCTACCTGACAGCGCTTATACTGATGTCGAAATTGCCGGAACCGAGCAGCACTTGCTGGCCGATGCCAATATTGTACTGGCGGTGCAAGCGCCCAGTGCAGAGGATATTGAGTTATTACAACCGGGCACGATTTTGTTATGTTTTGTCTACCCGCACAAAGAGGCTGAACTCACCCGCCTGCTGCGCGATAGACACATTACCTGTTTTGCCATGGAGCAGGTACCGCGGATCAGCCGTGCTCAGGCTATGGATGCGTTATCATCACAGGCAGCACTGGCCGGTTACTACGCCGCGTTAATGGGCGCCACCCAGCTATCACGCATCCTGCCGATGATGACCACCGCCGTTGGCTCAATCCGCCCGGCGCGTTGCTTAGTTATGGGGCTGGGTGTGGCTGGCTTGCAAGCGCTGGCTACCGCACGGCGTTTAGGCGCGATTACCGAAGGCTATGACGTGCGGCCTGAAACCAAAGAACAGGCTGAATCACTGGGTGCGAAGTTTGTTGATACCGGCGTCGATGCCCGCGGTGAAGGCGGCTATGCACGTGAACTAACCGCTGATGAAAAACTTAAGATTGCCGCAGTGGTAACCAAGCATATCCAGCAAGCCGACATTGTTATTACCACCGCAGCTATTCCGGGGCGGCCATCACCCAAATTGATTAGCAAAGCTCAGGTCGATGGCATGAAACTCGGTGCAGTGATCATCGACTTAGCGGCTGAAGGCGGCGGCAACTGTGAATACAGTGTGCCGGGCGAAACCATACAACAAGGCCAGATCACCATTGCCGCGCCACTTAACGTGCCGTCAATGCTGGCAGAGCACGCCTCTGAGTTATATGCGAAAAACCTGCTTAATTTACTGCAGCTGTTGATTGTTGATGGCGAAATCGCGCTGAACTGGGACGATGAAGTACTGGCAAAAACAGTACTGACACATGCTGGCAATATTATGCCGGAACACATCAAAGCGGCGCTGAATAATTAATCCACATTTTCTATTTTAGGGAAATATATATGGAATACACAACTACAATACTGACCGGCTTTGTCGCGCTGTATATTTTTATGCTGGCCGCTTTTACCGGCTTTGAAATTATTGGCCGGGTACCGGCAATTTTACATACTCCATTGATGTCTGGCTCAAACTTTATTCACGGCATCGTAGTGGTAGGCGCCTTGTGGGCACTGCTGAATGCCAGTTCGTTACCTGAGCAAATTATCGGCTTTATTGGCGTGCTACTTGGCGCCGGCAATGCTGCAGGCGGTTATGTTGTCACCGAGCGCATGCTGCAAATGTTTAAGCCATCTGGCAAAAGTGCGAAGGAGTAACGGATGAACGCTGCCTTATTAATCGATGCCAGTTATTTTATCGCTGCTTTCCTGTTTATTTATGGTTTAAAGCGTATGTCGTCACCGCTAACCGCCCGTTCCGGCATCGTGGTTGCCGGTGCAGGTATGGTGCTGGCTGTACTGGCCAGTTTTCTCTATACGCTGGATGTAAACGAGGCGGCCAGGCCGCATTTGAGCACTAACTTAACACTGGCACTGCTTGCGTTAGCGCTGGGCTTGGGCTGGGCCTGGCGCAGTGGTAAAAAGGTCGCGATGACTGAAATGCCGCAAATGGTTGCCCTTTACAACGGCATGGGTGGCGGTGCAGCGGCAGCCATTGCAGCCATTGAGCTGATTGGCTACAAAACCCACGGCAACATCTCACTGACATTGGCCGTACTGGGCGGTGTTATTGGTGCAGTGTCGTTATCAGGCTCGCTGATCGCCTGGGCCAAGCTGGATGGCCGCATCAATAAAACCTTACGCTTTGCTGGCCTGCAGGCAGTAAACGGTAGCCTGTTACTGATACTCCTGGCTATAGGTGCCTATATCGTCTGGCATGGTGGCGTCGTTGCCATGCCGGTATTTGCGGTGTTTTTCGCCGTCGCGCTGCTGTATGGCGTGATGATGACAATGCCTAT
>JBFKFH010000139.1:0-8683 GCA_041618685.1 Rheinheimera sp. | reverse complement strand
GCTAAACTCAGTGAAACACCCTTCTTCTTTGTCACCTATTTCCTCCCCGTATTTCTCTTCATCCCTAAACCCTAATAACGTTCCAATTTGAACAACACCACTACAGGTTAAAGAGTTTGCATATTGTAGGGGTAAATACTTATACAGTGGCATTTAATACATCCTTATATTTTTATATATACGAAGAAGAATTTAAAATAACTCAATAATAATAAGTTAGCTCTGAGCGCTATATAGCCACTTAATACAACGAAATACACACACTTTCATGTTGCTCCTGCTCACTTTTATCATCAATTTACATTTCGCCAAATTAACTAACATTGTTAGCTAAAGCAAACGCCAAATGTGCGAATTGCCAAACTAAAAAACCGCCGGGGGTTCGCCCGGCGGTGTTAAAGTTTTTGTCTGTTTAGCAGCTGAAGTTACAGTTTTTTCAGCTCAATATCACCGCTTACCGTGGTCAGGTCGATGCTGCCATCGCCATTACCCAGGGTAAACTGCAGGCTGCGGGCCGGGCCATATTTGGCTTTGCTGGCTTTATCACTGGTTAACTGGTTGCCAATATCACCACCGGCTGAGGCTTTAATATCCACCCGGGCATTAATGTTGCTTTCCAGCCGCAGTTCAATATCGCCGCTTACGGTGCTGCCGCTAATGCGTGGGCTGACAGATTTAGCCAGCGCGGCATCAATTTCGCCATTTACTGTGCTCAGTTTTAACCGCTGGGTGCCGGTTAATTTAATTTTGGCATTACCATTTACTGTGCTCAGACTCACTTCTTCGGCGCTGCTGTTTGCGTCAATTTTGCCGTTTACAACGTTGTAATCTAACCGGCCGGACGAACCAACGTCAGATATTTCACCGTTTACCGAGCCCAGCTCAACGCGGCCACTGTTATTTTTACTAATAATTTCGCCGTTAACGGTATTCAGCTTTACCTGCGTTGTCAGGCTGTGGCCGGTAATTTTACCATTGACCGTGCCAATCTGGCTGCCGCCGTTAATACCACTGACATTTACATCACTGTTTACGCCCTTAAACTCTACCGAGCTTCCCACCGGCACTTCAAAACTCAGCTCAGCGGTATTGCTCTTGTCTTTCCAGTTGTAATTTACCTGGCGGGGCATCGTCATTTCAAAACGGCTGAAGCCATCTTTGGTATCCAGCATGTAGCCGGTGGCTTTTTCATCCAGCTTACCGCTAACGGTAAACTTATTGCCACTGACCGCTTTAATGCTGATATTACCGCTCATCACCTCGATATAAATTTTCTCATTGGCACTCACTGTGTGGCTTTCATTAACGACTTCGCGGCTATCGGCCAGTGCCAGCTGGCTAAAGCCAAGTATAATAAGGCCCAGCGCCCATATTTCTACTAATTTACGCATTGCCATTCTCCTAGCTTGTTATTAAAGGTTGTTGCAGTGTCGCCTGTTGCAGGTAAGACAACTGTTGTTGATATAAGCGTTGCAGCTGCGCTAACAGCTGCGGTTCATCCGGATAAAGTTGTAAGGCGCGGCGTACCTGGCCGATGGCCTGATCCCACACCTGCAGTTGTTGCTGCCAGTTATCAAAACCTTCAGCGATGGCCACGGTTTGGCTCAGCTGGTTGGCCTTTTGCGTTTCGTATACCTGTAACAGCATTAACTCAGCGCTTGGCATACTGGCCTGAGTGTCGGAAGCTATCTCCGGTAAAAGTGCCACCTGCCAGGCAATTAAACTAACCAGCCCCAGCATGGCCGCTGTGGCCCAGGGCCATAAGGTGGTATGCCCTACTGGCGCACGCGCGGCCAAGCGGTTTTCAATGTCGGGCCACAGGTTGCGGCCAGGCGCGAGTTGCTGTGGCAGGTTGTTTATAGCGTCATCAAGTTGTGTGTCATTCATCAGCTAACCACTCCTGTAACAGTTGTCTGGCGCGAAAATATTGCGCCTTGGACGTGCCTTCTTTAATGCCTAGCAAACCGGCAATTTCCTGATGCTGATAGCCTTCCAGCGCAAACAGTACAAACACCGCTCTGGCCTGAGGCGGCAGACGTTGTATCGCCTGCTCCAAAGGCGCCTCAACGCCGCTGCATTGCACGGTCTGTTCGGCAAGCTCTGGCTGCGCATCGCTGCTGCCTGTCAGGCGCAGGTATTTGTCCTGGCGCCATAAATCTATTGCGGTACGTGTTGCAATACTGTGCAGCCAGGTGGCAAAACTGCTATCACCACGAAAAGCCGGCAGCTGCTGCCAGACTTTAATAAAAACTTCCTGGCTGGCGTCTTCTGCTTTTTGTCTATTCGCCAGTAAACGCCAGCAAATGGCATATACCCTGCCAACAAACTGCTGATACAGGCTGTAAAATGCCTGTTTATCACCATTTTTTGCCGCTGCGATTGCCTGCGCAATCTCCATTGCCATAACTGTCCTAAAAAATTGCTGAATTAACCGGTTAGTCGAAAGCGTAGCGGTAAAGGTTTAAAGACGGCGCATTTATTTTCAGTTACCCTTTGCCGCCTGAATTTTAAAAGATGTGCTGTATGACTGCCGCCCTGCCACCACAACGTCTGGCCAAATGGATTGCCCAAAGCGGGTATTGCTCGCGCCGTGCCGCTGAGCGCCTGATAAGCCAAGGTCTGGTTAGCTGCAATGGCATGCCAGCCAGTCACGCCGATGTTGTCAGTGCTGCCGATATTATCTGCATTGACGGTATAGCGTTGCCGCCACCGGCCCCCTTGCAGTACTTGTTGTATCACAAACCGGTGGGGGTTGATTGCAATTGCCGGCCGCAGGATCCTGCCAGCTTGTATCAGCTGCTAAAAACCTTACCGCAGCGCCTGTTTGCCGTTGGCCGCTTAGACAAAGATTCCAGCGGCCTGTTGCTGCTAACCAATGATGGTGAATTAAGCCAACGCCTGATGCACCCGGCGTTTTTCCATGAAAAAGACTACCTGGTGCAGACCGATCAACCGCTTAGCGCAGCCTTTATTACCAAGATGGCAAGTGGGGTTAGCTGGCAGTTAGGCGACACTATTTATCAGTCCCGCCCCTGTAGCGTTACGTTGCTCGCAGCCACTCAGTTTCGCATTACGCTGACCCAGGGGCTGCACCGGCAAATTCGCTACATGTGTAAAAGCCTGGGCTATCGTGTTATCGCTTTGCAGCGGGTGCGCCTGCACAACCTGCTATTGGCTGAATTACCCGTTGGCGCGCTGCGCGAGCTGAGCCATGATGAACTAGCACAGCTGCACAGCCTTAGCGCGTTGCCACAACCAGACACACAATAACAGCGTTACGCCATACATCAGTAAGGCGCCGACAACGATACCTGACCAGTGCAACCAGTGCCAAAACGGTTGCAAATACAAGCCGCCTGTACTGGCACCAACATAATAAAACACCAGATACAACGCACTGGCGCTGGCTTTTGCCCTGCTGGCGCACTGATTTACCCAGCTACTGGCCAGCGAATGAGTCAGAAAAAAACCAAATGCATTAATAAAAAAGCCGCTGACAATCAGCGTCAGGCTGGCGCTTAACGTTAGTAAGGTGCCAAACATCAGGATCAGCACCCCCAAAGCCATAGCCAGCGGCACCGGCATGCGCTGGGCAACTTTACCTGAGATAGCCGAACCGACAGTGCCGGTAAAATAGGTCACAAACAAGAGGCCAATCCAGACACTGGACAGGTTGTACGGGCTGTCTGACAGCACAAAGGCGATATAGGTATATTGATTGAGGAAGATAAAAAAGTTCAGCCCGCCAATCAGATAGGTTAACAGCAACAGCGGCTGGCGCAGATGAAACAGGTTATCAGCCAGGGCCTGACGTAAGCTAAACGGCTTAGCAACAAACCGCTGTGCATCCGGCAGATGACGCCAGATCAGATAACAGCTTAACACCCCGCATAGCGCTACCGGCCAGAATACCCATTGCCAGTGACCAACGTCTGCCAGCGCGCCCGCCATTAAGCGGCCGCTGATCCCGCCCAACGAATTTGCGCTAATGTAATAGCCCACAGCCGCCACCAGCGCCGGTTTAGTATATTCTTCGCCCATATAGGCTATAGCCACCGCGGGCAGTCCACCTAAAAATACCCCCTGTAGTGCGCGCCACAGCACCAGTGCGGTAAAACTTTCTACCTGTGTTAACGCGAATGTAGATAGCGTCATGCCAATCAGGGTACCGAGCAATAGCTTTTTGCGCCCCCAGGCATCTGACAGCGCCGCATACACCAGTAACGACAAGCCCAGACACAGGGTACCAATAGTGTACGCCCAGCTGGTTTGCAGCGGGCTTAAGCTAAATTGGCGGCTAAGCTGCGGCAATAGCGGCTGCAGCAAATGCAGATTCGCAAACACCACCACCGCGGCTAAACATAAAGCAAAGGTCGCACGGTAAAATGCCGGGCTTTTGTACTCAATCACAACGCTGCGCCTGTAGCAAAATGTAGTGGCAGTATAAAGCCAATACGAGGCATAAACGAGGTCGCAGTCGCCAATTACAACGTGTATTATCAGCCTTTTAGCCGTAACAGGCCGTTTAATGCCAAACAGTTTCTTTAATCTGAACATGCAGCGCCAGCTGGCGGCCATTGCACTGCCGATGGTGCTGTCAAATTTATGCGTGCCGCTGCTGGGTCTGGTCGATACCGCCGTAGTCGGCCATTTGCAGCAGCCACATTACCTTGGTGGGGTGGCACTAGGTGGCAGCATCATCAGTTTATTGTATTTTTTGCTCGGTTTTTTACGCATGAGCACCACTGGCCTTACCGCGCAGGCCTATGGCCGCGATGGTGATGCAGGCACCCTGCCCGGTTTGCGCCGGGCGTTACTACTGGCGCTGCTACTTAGTGTGCTGTTACTGCTGCTGCAGTGGCCACTGCTACAACTGGCGCTGATGCTTAGCAGTGCCAGTGAACAGGTACTGCAGCAAACTGCGCAATACTTTTCAGTGCGCATCTGGAGTGCACCGGCGACATTACTTAATCTGGTGCTGATGGGCTGGTTTCTTGGCCGGCAGAACGCCCGCTATCCGATGTGGTTACTGCTGTTTAGTAACAGTATCAACATAGTGCTCGATCTGCTGTTTGTTATCGTGCTGGGCTGGCGCACTGAAGGTGTGGCTGCGGCGTCACTTATTGCCGATTACTGCGCCCTGCTATTGGCGTTATACCTGCTGCGCCAGACGATTGGCGCCTCGGCGTTTCGCCGCTTATGGCAACACTGGCAGCGGCAAACTGGCTTTGGCGCGTTGTTATCACTAAACCGCGATATCTTTTTACGCAGCTTATGTCTGCAGGCGGTATTAGTGTTTATCGCCTTTCAGGGTGCCGCCTATGGCGACAATGTGCTGGCCGCCAATGCCGTACTGTTAAGCTTTTTAATGCTGGTATCTTATGCGCTGGACGGCCTGGCTTATGCCGCTGAAAGCCTGGTTGGTCACGCCATTGGCAGCAGCAATAGCACAGCGTTGCGCCAGCGATTACTGCTACTGGCACAATGGTGTTTTATTTTGTCACTGCTGTTTAGTGCTGGCTATGCGCTGTGGGGTAACCAGTTTGTTGCGCTGCTAACCAGCATCAGCTCGGTACGCCAGGAGGCTGCGGTATATATGCCGTGGATGATTGTGCTTCCGCTGCTGGCGAGCTGGGCCTATTTGCTCGACGGGGTGTTTATTGGTGCCACACAGGGCAAGGTACTGCGAAACAGCATGTTTATCGCACTACTGGGCTTTGCTGGTTGCTTTGTACTATTACGGGGCTGGCAAAATCATGCGCTTTGGGCTGCGCTGTGCTGCTTTATGGCGCTGCGCGCGGTGACATTAGCGCTGATGTTGTACAAACAACGACACACTCTGGTGACGGAACCGGCAAAATAAAAAAGCAGCTCAATGAGCTGCTTTTTCTGCCACCTTAGCGTTACTGCGTTAACTTAAAACTTAATGCTGTAACGTACACCGAACTCGCTGGCATCATTGCTCATAATACGCAGGATATAATCACCGGTATTTAAGCGCGCATTGTCGTACCGCTCATCAAATATGTTGTGACCATACAGCGCCACTGACCAATTAGCATCGGCCGGTGCATAGCTAATATCAACGTTTACCAGCTCTCGGCTGTCAATCTGCGTTAAGCGGCCCGGATCTGAGCTTGGTTCACCATACATTTCATCGCGAAATGAATAATCTATCCGCGTGGTAATGCTGGCGCCGTTGGCAAGGAAAAACTCATACGACGGGCTGATTGACGCGGTAAGTTCCGGCGTCAGCGGTGCTACCGGTTTTACACCGTTTTGCTCGTCAACGTCCACATCAATGTAGCCCAGGCTGGTATGCAGTTTAAAATTGTCTGTGATGTACGCCGTGCCTTCCCACTCAATACCGCGTGAACGCTGTTTAACCACCAGATTAGTGGTGTTAAAGCCGCCTTCCGCTGTGGTGCTTACCTGATAAGGTAAATCATCGTAGTCAGTATTAAACAGCGCAATGCTCATGCTGAAGTTATCGGTCAGCTGGCCTTTTAACCCCACCTCATAGTTCACGGCGGTAATGTTTTCTGACGCAACAAAACACTCCGGGTTGCCAAACAAGCAATATGGCCGCGCCGGGAACTGGCCCGACTGATAGCCGCTTTGGATACTGGCGTAAACATTCAGGCCATTTTCCAAGCGGTAATTAGCCGACAAATCGTAACTCAGCTGGCTCCAATCATCTTCAGAGGTAAAGGGGCCTATGCCAACATTGGCGGTAGCCGTTTTCTTATCTTTGTTAAAACGCACACCGGCGCCCAGACGTAAATCATCGGTCAGCGCATAACCAACATTAACAAACACCGCACGGCTGGTTGCATCCTGGTCCAGTTCCAGCAGATTCGGGCCACCGTTAAAACTCGAGTCGGCACCCTGACGGTTACTGCCTTCTTCATTAAACCAGTAGATACCTGAGACAAAATCAAATTCACCAAAGTAGCCATTTAACTGCAGCTCAGCTGAAGTTTGATCAGCATCACCACGCTCCGGGTAGTGATCCAGCGAGTAGATTGTAGCGTCATCGTCCAGGCCAGCTTTATATTCTGATGAACGGCGGCTGATAATAGCGCGGGTAGAAAAATTGTCGCTGAAGGTCCAGTCTGCCGTTAGCGAGATACCACTGGCTTTGTTACTTACCGTCGTAACTTCTTTGGTACCGGTCGCGTTGTCATAGGGGTTAGCGGCAACATCCGAATTACGCAGCGGGCCCGTTGGGGTCGGTGCACCAAACCGCATACCGGTATAATAAGCGCCGGTTGGTACTTCATCAATTAATGTGGTGTAAGGCCGCAAGCCACCTTCACCGTCGTTCGCATCACCTGTTAGCACCAGGCTGAAGTCTTTGTTAGGCGCAAATTTAACCGACACCCGGCCATATTTGTCTTCGGTTTCACCAACATCATACTTGGCATCAGGTACGTTGATAAATTTTCCCAGACCATCACGGGTGTTATAGCCAACATTAAGGTTAAACGACACATCGTCGCTCACCCCTGCATTAACAAACACATCGCCTTTTAAGCGGCCACGGCTGCCAGCCTGAACGGTCGCTTTGGTCAGCGCGTTTTGATCAGGTTGTTTGGTAATAATATTAATAGCACCGCCAATTGAATTGCGGCCATATAACGTACCCTGCGGGCCACGCAATACTTCAATGCGCTCGATATTGTTCAGGTTCCAGTTCTGCCCAACCTGACGCCCCAGATAAACGCCATCAACATACACACTAACGCCAGGATCGGTCGTAATTAAGTGATCCTGCAAGCCAATACCACGAATAAACGGGTTAGCGGATGATGTATGGCCGGCTGAAAAACCGGTAACGTTCAGGTTGGGGACAAATTTGCCTACGTCAGTCAGGTCAGTAATGCCCTGCTCTGCCAGCGCATCACCGCTAAAAGCACTGATGGCGACCGGCACTTCATAAATCACCTGAGCGCGTTTGGTCGCGGTAACGGTTATTTTTTCAATTTTACTGCTGTCTTGCGCCGCGTCGGCTTGTTGCGCTAATGCCGCGCCAGACATTACCGTGCTAAGGGCTAAACTTAGCAGGCTTAATTGCGTAGCCATTTTGACTGTTGAGTGTTTTTTTTCTGTGCTCAATGCTGTTCTCCACAATTCAATAGACCAGGACCATACCTAGTTGTGCAGTAGTATATCTTAATATACTCATCACCTTAGCCGATGTTTTGGCCTTTTTTTACGCCTATAACACTAGCAAACCAGTGCTGTTCAAACTTTATCTAAAACAGACTAAAGTTTTGCTAATAACTGCCGATAACCCAACAAGGGCTATACTAAAGTTTAACTTTTCAGGAGCAGCGTCATGGCTATTTCATCAGGCAATAACGCCTCAATAACAGGCGTCGCTAAACAAAACAGCACCGCGGTCAAAACTGACGATAACCGGGGCATCAAAGATCAGGCTGCCCAAGCTAAACAGGCACAGAATGTAGCGATATTACGCGCCAATGAACAAGTATCATTGCGTAGCAATAACGATTCACTCAGCCTGCTGTACAAAACGGCGCTAGAAGGCATCAATGCCGAGCTCGAACCCGTAATGGGTGAGAATGCCGTACAGAAAATCTATGATTCAGGCATTGATACCTCGTCAGAGGCAACTGCCGAGCGCATCGTAGCCTTTGCCACCGGATTTTACAGCCGC
>JBFKFH010000138.1:0-8848 GCA_041618685.1 Rheinheimera sp. | reverse complement strand
AGGCTGGCGACTACAGTGTGATGAACATCGGCGGTAAGATGGCGCAGTACGGCGATTTCCTGGCGGTGAACAACCAACAGATCGAAAACGCTTGGTTGCTGGCCAACGGTGTTGATACCTCAGCCGGTAAAAGCTGGGATAATGCCTGGACCTTCCTTGAATCCAATATCGTAACCGAAACCACTTTTGCTGGTTATGCTCAAGCCAATTTAGATATGGCTGTTGGTGATATGCAGCTGTACGGTAACGTGGGTGTGCGGGTTATCCGCTCTGAGCAACGCAGCACCGGTTTACAGGCGTCGCCTGAGCCAGGTACCGGTGATTGTATTACTGATGCTTTTGGTGTGGAAAATTGTAACTACGATGCGGTAGAGCAAGGCATTGAATACACCGATGTATTGCCGTCACTGAACCTGAATCTGAAAATGACCGATGAAGACCAGTTACGCTTCTCGGTGGCCAGGGTTATGGCGCGGCCAGAAATGCCAGATATGCGGGTTGGTGGTTCCTGGGATTTCACCCGGGTTGAAAACGGCATTCGTTATGCTGATTTAAATGCCAATACCAGCCCGGCGTTAAAGCCGTTCTATGCCGTACAGTATGATGTGTCTTATGAGCATTACTTCAGTGAAACTGAAGGCGCTTTTGTTGCGGCAGTGTTCTATAAAGACATCAAATCGACCGTACAGCAGACGACCCAGCAAAACTATGACTTCGTTGGCGCTGGTATAGACGTACCTGCAGTAAACCCGGAAACCGGTGTGCCGGTTACGCCGGGTAATTACAGTGCCAAATTCAATAATGCTGAAGGCGGCTATATCCGCGGTGTCGAACTGGCCTATACCCAGACTTTTGGTTTCTTACCAGAGCCGTTTAACGGTTTAGGCTTTACCGGTAATGTGTCTTATACCGAAAGTGAACTGAAAAACGAGTTCTCTGCGGTACAGGGCGGTGCGCCGGTGTCATCTCCGCTGCCGGGCTTATCTAAGGTAGTTTGGTCGGCGGCAGTGTTTTACGACTACAACGATGCGTTTTCTACCCGTATTAACGTACGTTATCGTGATGAAAACATCGGCGACCAGATTGCTCTGGGACAAACGCAACAGGCCTACTTCCAGGAAGAGCTGATCGTTGACTATCAGGCGTCGTATCAGTTTAATGAAACCTATCAGGGCGTGTTTTCAGTTAGCAATATTACCGATGAGCCAAATATTTCTTACTTCGGTGAGCAATATACTACCGGCACCATCCAATACTATGGCCGTCAGTATTATCTTGGTGTTAATGCCAAGTTCTGATAGCGCTTAAGGCTAAAAAAGCTGTCGCTGATGCGACAGCTTTTTTTTATCAAGAGGAAAGTCATGACAGCAAAACCATTGCAACACATTGTTATTGCTGGTGGCGGCTCGGCCGGTTGGATGACTGCGGCCATGCTGTCATCACAGTTGCAGGGCAACGTCAAAATTACCCTGGTTGAGTCAGACGATATTGGCACTATCGGTGTTGGTGAAGCCACGATACCGCCAATAAAACGTTTCAATACGATGTTGGGTATTGATGAAAACAGCTTTCTGGCGTACTGCAATGGTTCGATAAAACTGGGTATTCAGTTTGAAAACTGGGGCGCGGTTGGCGAACGCTACTTCCATCAATTTGGTCGCTTTGGCAGCGATTTTGACTATATCCCGTTTCCGTATTTTTACCTCAAAGCCAGGTTAGCAGGGCAGGCGCCGCCAATAGAAGAATTTTCGGCCGCCTGGCAGCTGGCAAAACGTAATAAGTTTGTAGCGCCAAATAACGATCCGCGTTCGCTGTTTTCCGGCTACGACTACGCCTATCATTTCGACGCCAGCCGTTATGCCCGCTTTTTACGCGACTATGCGCAGCAGCGCGGTGTGGTGCGGCTGGAGGGGCGCATTGCCAGTGTGACGCAGCAGCCAGACACCGGTTTTATCAAGGCATTAGTGTTGGCAGATGGTCAGGTTATCGACGGTGATTTTTTTATTGATTGTACCGGCTTACGCAGTGTTTTGCTGGGGCAGACGCTGGGCGTTGGCTTTACCGACTGGGGTGACTACCTGCTCAATGACAGCGCGATAGCGATGCAAACCAGTGCCGACCCAACGTTGCGGCCTTACACTCGTTCAATTGCGCATCATGCCGGCTGGCAATGGCGCATTCCGCTGCAAACCCGTACCGGCAACGGTAATGTATTTAGCAGCCGATTTATGTCTGCCGATGAAGCCACAGCAATATTGCAGCAAAGTGTTGAAGGCAAACCGCTGACCGAGCCGCGGCTGATCCGCTTTAATACCGGGCACCGGCATCAGTTCTGGCAGAAAAACTGCGTTGCTATTGGCTTATCGGCCGGTTTTCTCGAGCCGCTGGAGTCAACCAGCCTGCATCTGATCCAACGTGGCATAATGCGCCTGGTTAGCCTGTTTCCTGACAGCGTCTGTGCGCAGGAAGATATTGACGAATACAATGCGACTACCCGGCTGGAGTACGAGCAAATTCGTGATTTTATTGTGCTGCATTATCATGCCACGCGTCGTGATGACAGCCCGTATTGGCAATACTGCCGGCAGATGTCGCTGCCAGACAGCCTGCAACAACGGCTGGCACTGTTTAAACGTCACGGTCATCTGCGTGTTGAAGACAAAGAGTTATTTAAGCAGGACAGCTGGCTGGCGGTATTATTAGGTCAGGGCGTACTGCCGGCGCAGGCTGCGCCGATAATGCAGCATAAAACGGAATTAGATGTCTACCGCACGCTGCAAGCGATGCAACGTCATCTGGCAGATACTGCCGCAACGCTGACCGGGCATGAACAGTACCTGATGCAGCACTGCCGTTTCCGGCCTGATTAGGGCCGGGCAGTTTCCAGTTGCTGCAGCAAGGCGCGTGCCTGTGGTGGCGGGGCTGCAGTGAGCAGGCTGCGCTGCAGATAGCTGCGTGCTTCGGCCTCGCGTTTGGCCTGCAGCAGAATCTGTGCGGCCTGTAAATTGGCAACCCCGTCGTGCGGCAGCGCATCTGCCAGTATTTTCAGGTTTTTCAGTAACATGTCGCCATCCTGTTGCTGTTGGTAATAGCCCAGGCTTTGTTGCATCATCGTTAGCCAGTCAATACGGCCATCAATGTAGTGCCGGCCTAACTGTTGCTGTGCATTTTGTGCCGGCGGAAATTGCACGGTTTGTGGTGTGGCGCTAAACGGATAATCCGCCATTAGCTGCTTAATGCGCAGTTCTCCGGCAAATTCTTCGGCCGGTAAAATCGGCCGCTCCTGCCAGGCAATAGCCGGCGGCACTGGTTTGGACCAACGGCCAAACTGGCGCTGTTGATACAGAGCCTGATAAAAGCTGTCAGCCAGCACAAAGTACCCGGCTATGGTTGGATGCAAATGTTCCAGCATCATGTCGCTACCGATAATGCCATGGGCAGAATGGCGGGCCAGCGCTTGTTCGCTGTCGACCAGTACGGCGTCAAACTGCTTTGCCAGCTGGCGGATAATATCATTTATCGCTGACGGTGCCCGAAAGCGCAGTAAATCCAAATCCCGCGCCAGCGTTAGCTGATGCTTAGCCTCGGGCCACTGCTGCAGGTGCAGGTATAACTGGCCTAGCTGATAATGCCAGCTGGCGCTGGGGTGTGTTGCCACGGCTAACTCGGCTAATTGCGCCAGTGCCGTGGCATCATCAGGTTGCGCTGTTAACTGTTGTTGCAGCTGCTGCAGCTTTGCCAGCTGGGCCGGTTCTGCCGGTATTGAGTTAAACGGTGGCTGCGCCGCCAGATTACTGGCTACTGTTGCCAGATAAACCTTAACGCCGGCGCGCTGATAACGTTGTAGCAGCAAGCGCATATTTTGTTCGAACTGTTCAAGGCCGGCCTGGTAGCGTGCAGAATCGATGGCAATGTCTTTATGCCGTGCAACGTTTGCCATTACTGTACGCCGGTTATCTGCAGGCGCCGGGGGCGTGTCAAACAGCGCCTGATAGCCGCGCTCCAGCAGCTGATAAATATGCAGTTTGCGTAATTTTAACCACAGCAGGGTCGCGGCAGGTGATTGCGATGTCAGGTAGCTGGAGCCGACACCCAGTATGCCAAGGTACTCATTGTGACCGGCATAAATTAATACCGCGTCTGGCGAGATGGCCAGAATATCATCCGTTAAATCCAGCAGCGTATAACTATTTACTGCTGACAGCGCAGTGTTGACGACTTCAATGTGTTGCTGCGGTAGCGTGCGCTTTAGCCGTTGCTCCAGCATGCCAGCCAACGATGCCCCAACCCCGTAGGGGTAACCGGCAGCGGTAGAGCCACCTTGCACCACCAGGCGGATCGCCTGCGCCGGCTTATCGCGCAGCACAAAGCCCGGCTCCATTTTTACCGGTGGCCGTGCCGCGTTAGGGGCGAAATAACGCCGGGTAATATCAGGCTCCGTTACCCAGTAAGCCGGGTTCGCCGGGTTGACGACAAATAATGGCACCTGCTGCTGCGGCATCACAACGCGAAGTAACCATTCTATGGCACAAAGCAAAAGCAGTGGTAATGCGACAGCAATACAACGGAACAACCAGGTTTGCATACGTATGTCCTTCAAAAACACCACGTTAACGCTGACAAAAGGCTACCCAATACTACGGATTTTCGGTAACTTAAGCCATTACTGAATTAAGTGTTTATCTGATGAAATATATCCTTGGCATCTCCTGTTATTATCACGATAGTGCCGCCTGTCTGCTGCGTGATGGCAGCATTGTTGCGGCGGCACAGCAGGAACGTTTTAGCCGGGTAAAACATGATGCTGGCTTCCCTGCTGACGCGATCCGTTATTGTCTGGCCGAGGCGGATATCAGCCTGGCAGACGTCAGTGCTGTGGTGTATTACGACAAACCATTATTGAAGTTTGAACGCTTGCTGGAAACCTTCCTGGCCCATGCGCCACGCGGTTTCGCCAGCTTTGTCCGCGCCATGCCGGTATGGCTGAAAGAAAAGTTATTTTTGAAAACGGTACTGCGGCGGGAGCTACGGGCCGTTGCCGGTGATACTAAAGCCGCCTTACCGCAGCTACTGTTTAGCCAGCATCATCAGGCGCATGCTGCCTCAGCATTTTATCCATCACCCTATAATGAGGCAGTGGTGCTATGTCTGGACGGTGTCGGGGAGTGGGTGACCAGTTCAGTCTGGCTGGGGAAGGGCAACAGCCTGACACCGCTACAGGAAATTCATTTTCCGCATTCATTAGGGCTGCTGTACTCCGCCTTTACCCAATACTGCGGTTTTAAGGTCAACTCCGGCGAGTACAAACTGATGGGATTGGCACCCTACGGCGAGCCACGTTATGTCGAGTTAATCTACCGCGAGCTGATTAATGTGAAGGCAGATGGCAGTTTTAGCCTGAACATGCACTATTTTGATTACCCGGTAGGCAGCCGGATGATTAACCAGCGGTTTGAAACTTTATTCGGCGGTCCGGCGTTGCCGTTTGATGCACCGCCGCAGCAGAAGCATCTTGATCTGGCGCGTTCCGTGCAGCAAGTTGTGGAAGAGGTGGTGTTAAAAATTGTCCGTTCTGCTACCGCGTTAACCGGTTGCACCCAGGTATGTCTGGCAGGTGGGGTGGCATTAAACTGTGTCGTTAACGGCCGTTTGTTAGCTGAGCAGGCCTGCAGCGCACTGTGGATCCAGCCTGCCGCTGGTGATGCCGGTGGTGCACTCGGTGCTGCGTTGCTGGCATGGCACCAGTTTTATCGTCAGCCACGGCAAGCAGATGGTGTACACGACAGCATGCAGGGCGCACTGCTGGGGCCAGCTTATAGTGAACACAGCATTATTGCTGAACTTGACGCACAGCAGCTGCCTTATCAGCAGTTGTCCCCGGACAGGCAGCATGATGTTGTCGCCGCGTTGCTGGCTGAAGGGGCAGTCGTCGGCTGCTTTCAGGGCCGGATGGAGTTTGGACCACGTGCACTGGGTAATCGCTCGATATTGGCGGATGCCCGCAGCGCTGATATGCAACGCACCTTGAATCTGAAAATTAAACAGCGCGAGTCATTCCGGCCTTTTGCCCCAGCCGTGCTGGCCGACTATGCCAGTGAATATTTTGACTTGCGTCAAACCAGTCCCTATATGCTGCTGGTGGCAGCACTTAATGCTGAACAGCGTTTGCCCGCCAGTCGGCCGGAGCAGGGGCTGGCACAGCAAGGACAGCTAAGGTCGACCCTACCGGCGATTACCCATGTCGATTACAGTGCCCGGGTGCAAACGGTCGATAAACAGCAACAACCGGCATTTTATGCGTTGTTACAGGCCTTCTACCGGCTGACCGGCACACCGGTATTGATCAATACCTCGTTTAATGTTCGGGGCGAGCCGCCAGTGTGTACGCCGGCAGACGCCATCGCCGGCTTTTTAGCGACTGATATGGACTACCTGCTGCTGGAAAACTGCCTGCTGAGTAAAGCCGCGCAACCCGCCGCGGCGATAGCCCGTGCCAGACAACGATACTTTACCCCAGATTGAGGAAACCATTGTGCAGCTTGCCTTGAATGATACGCCTGCTCTGCGCCGGTTTGGCTGGCAAATGGCCGTGGCCTGGCCCTTACTGTTTGGCTTACTGTTACCCTGGTTATTCAGTTCGGCCTGGCCGTGGTGGCCCTGGCTGCTGAGTGCAGTTTTTGTCACTCTGGCGGTTGTGGCGCCACGGTTACTGTACTGGCCGGCACGGGCCTGGCTGGGTTTTACGCAGATAATGGGCTGGGTTAATACCCGGCTCATACTGGCGCTGCTGTTTTTTGTCATTATTACGCCGCTGGGGTTGGTGCTGCGCACGCTGGGGAAGTTAGATTATCGCGCACGGCCACAGGATAGCGACAGTTACTGGAAAAAAGCAGATGCGATTACTGCTGATAACATGAAGGAACCGTTTTGATGCGCGAGTTTTTACAGGATTTGTGGGCATTTTTGCGCGTGCGGAAAAAAATCTGGTTATTACCGGTCTTTGTTCTGCTGGCGCTGTTGGGCGCGTTGGTGGTGGCAAGCCAGCAATCTGCGCTGGCAGGCTTTATTTATACACTGTTTTAATTTAGTTACGTTGCTGTGGCGCATTGTTCCACAGGTTCTGGTGCTCAGCCTGGCTGAAAAACTGTTCCGGATGCCAGCAGCGCGGGATAAAACGCCTTAGCTGGCCCGGTTGCCAGTCTGCACTGAGCTGAGCCAGGATTTCCTCCAGCCGTTGTGGCGGCATCACTGCCAGCCGTTCACGTGCGGGTTTAAAGTACAAGTTGTGATCCAAACTGACCTGACAGTTATGGCCACCGCGGCGATACTGCAAATTACGGCTGACTATCCGGCATAACGGTTCGGCAATATTCGGAGGATACAGCTGGTTTACGACGGCCAGTTCATATTTCTCCTGCGGTGTACCTTCAGCCGATAATGGTGTGAAGGCAATACCGAAACCTTGCGGAAACACGCCGGTGATACGTAAAAAATGTTTTACCAGCACCCCATGTAACTGACCGCGGCTGACGCTGTCTTTTAGCAACAGGCTGGCTTTGGGCAGTGCTTCGTAAATATAACGCTGGCGTCCTGGTAGCACCATAGAGCTATACACCTGAGGGATCTTCAACACGTTACCCAGCGCACTGGCCGGATCATGCTGTTGCTGGATCAATTGACGAATAAAACTCAGCCGCTGCTGCTGCAACTGCAGGTATTGCTGTTTTTCTTGTTTGCTGTTGCCGCGATACGGCGTGACATCCAGCGCATGGGTTACCACCTGCATCGTTGCCAGCTGACAATGCTGCAGGTACTCGGTACGCTCCTGCGGTGCCAGTGCGCGCGCACTGTCCAGCTCACCGGCATAGCCGGTTAACAGCGTTACCGATTCAGGTTCCAACTGGCCGGCATCCATCAGCATCACTGCCACAACCAATGGCAGTTGCACATTTAACCGATAGGGGCAGTCATCATTCCCGCTAACGCGCTGCTCAAAGTACAGTTGTAACAGCGGCTCACTGAGCAATTTATGCTGCAGCGCATGTTCCAGTAAGCGTACACTTAAGGTGGCGCGGTACAGTAGTTTGTAACCAAACTGCAGCTCGCGCCAGCGCCGGCCAGACACCGGTGTGGTCAGCTGCAAACAGCCCAGCATCCGCGCTGAGCGGGTCAGGGTTTCGTTAGTGTTATCGCCTTCGGTAAAGCGGAGTATTTTTTCTGCCAGAAACCATAACTGCGGCATCAGCTCCGGCTTGCGGGTAACAGTCTCTTGGCTACTGCTACCCTGGGAAAAACGCACAAAGCGGTAGTAGTCAGTCAACAAACTTACCAGGCTGTCGGGATCGGCCACTGAAGTGAGTCTGGTTAACAGGCGCCTGAGTTCGCGCATAAAACTGCTGTCCGCAGCATTGATAAGTTGTGGCGTGCGCACTGCTGCTCCTTGCCGGTTGCCAAGTGCTCACAATACCCGAATCAGCTAGCTGAATAAAGTAGCGCTACCAGGACAAAACGTTTGCGGTACTCTGATTTATATTGCGACGGGAGCGGGTTCTTCGGCAGATAACATGGCTTCCTGCGGCCGATTTCTGCCGCCGGCCTTGGCCTGATACAGTGCTTTATCGGCCAGCCGTAACATGTCTTCTGCGCTAAGCTGCGCGCTAATGGTGCAGTGGCCAATGCTGCAGGTTAGTTGTATCGTTTGTGCATCAAATATCAACTCGGTTTGCGCTACCTGCTCTACCAGTTTTTGCGCGGTTCGCCGGGCAGCATCCCGGCTGGTCTGTGGTAATAAAATCAAAAACTCTTCGCCGCCAAACCGGCCACAGACATCTTCGGCCCGTAAACTGTT
>JBFKFH010000137.1:0-8890 GCA_041618685.1 Rheinheimera sp. | reverse complement strand
TGTGCCGCGCTATCTGGCCGAACCGCATGAACCAGGTATGGTGCAGCAGTTGCTGCAGGTTGCGCTGCGGCTGATAGAAGCAAACAATGGCCGCTGTTTTTTCCTTTTTACCAGCCATCGTATGCTGCAGTTGGTAGCCAAACAATTACCCGAGCTTATCCGACAGCCGGTGCTGGTGCAGGGCAGTACCGGCAAGCGTTTGTTGCTTGAACAGTTTGTGCAGTTGGATAATGCGGTGCTGTTAGGCACCGGCAGTTTTTGGGAAGGCGTTGATGTACGCGGCGACACCTTAAGTTGTGTCATTATTGATAAATTACCCTTTGCCTCACCGGATGAACCCTTACTTCAGGCGCGCAGCGAAGATTGTACCCTGCGTGGCAAGGATCCATTCGCCGAAGTGCAGTTACCGCAGGCGGTGATCACGTTAAAGCAGGGCGTCGGCCGGCTTATTCGTGATGTAACCGATCGCGGTGTCATGGTCATTTGTGATAATCGTTTAGTGACCAAACCCTATGGTGAAGTATTTTTAACCAGCTTGCCACCGATGCGCCGAACCCGTTCGCTGGACAGTGCAGTGGCTTTTTTACAACAGAATAAACAGGATAGCTAACTCGTGACCCAAACCGACCTGACGTTACTGGCCTTAGACACCTCAACCGAAGCCTGCTCTGTCGCACTAAAGGTCGGGGCAGATATTTTGACGCTGGATGAAGTCTGCCCGCAGCAGCATAGCAAAAGGGTGTTACCCATGGTGCAGCAACTGCTCAGTGAAGCGGGCTTAAGCCTGCAACAGCTGAGTGGCATTGTATTTGGCCGCGGCCCGGGCAGTTTTACTGGCGTACGTATTGGTGTGGGCGTAACCCAGGGCCTGGCATTTGGTGCTGATTTGCCGGTTTTGGGTGTGTCAACGCTGGCGGCCATGGCGCAGGCCGCACATCGTTTGCATGACGCAACTCAAGTCATTGCAGCCATTGACGCCAGAATGGCTGAAGTTTATATCGGCGGCTTTAAGCTGAAAGACGGTATTATGCAACCAACAGGTGAAGAACGGGCAGTGAAACCTGAGCAACTAAGCCCCTTTGCGCTAAGTGGCGACATTATGGCGGTGGGGACGGGTTGGCAAACCTATGCACAACAGTTGCTGCTGGTGCAGCAGGCCCAAATTGCGGCGGATATTTTGTATCCGTCAGCGCAAGATATGCTGGCGTTTGCAGCGACGGCATGGCACGAAGGCCGGTTTGTGGCGGCTGAACTGGCTGAGCCGGTCTATGTACGTGATGAAGTAACCTGGCAGAAACTGCCCGGCCGATAAAAAACTTGGTAATTAATGACAGACGGTTATAATTAAGCCAGTTTGCTTAAGTGATGACGTAATGACCTTAAACGTAAATCAAAACCTCAATGCCAGCGCCAATATTGCCAGTGTGTTTACCGGCAGTGAGCCTCGGCGTGCACAAGTGCGCAATGAAACGGCTACTGAGCTGCCACAAGGCCGTGGCGTGCGGGCAAGCTCTGAGGTAATTGAACGCTTAGATGAAGAACGTAATCAGCAACGCAATTTTCGTAATGCTGAATTTCGCAATAATGACCGTCGCGCCCAGCAGGCGGTTGCCACTTATCAAAGCCAGGCTAATGAACAGCGCCGCAGTGAAGTGCAGTCTTTGCTGGGTGTCGATCTTTACGCCTAAACAGATCTAATTCCTGTCGCTGTACGTACCCTATACCAACACCAGGTTGCTAAGGGACTGTTATGACATATACCTGTTTTATCACCGGGGCCAGTTCGGGCATTGGCCGGGCATTAGCACTGCACTATGCCGCTAATGGCTGGACAGTCTATGCGGTAGCCCGCTCTGAAGATAAATTAGCCGCGCTGGCTCAAACCACGAATATCCATGCATTGGTGCTCGACTTGACCGACACCGACGCTGTGCAACAGTGTGCCCGGCGCCTGGCAGATGCTGAAGTGGTACTTGACCTGGTGTTGCTCAATGCCGGCACCTGTGAATATGTTGATGCGAACGATCTGGACTTATCTGCCTTCGAGCGAACCTTTGCTGTCAACGTGCTGGCTGTAGTCGCCGCAACCAAATATTTGTTGCCATTATTACAAACATCATTGTTACCCCGCTTGGCCATCGTCAGTTCGATGGCACACTTTTTTCCGTTTACCCGTGCTGAGGCCTATGGCGCCAGTAAAGCGGCTATCAGCTATTTTGCCGACAGTTTGCGTGTGGACTTGGCCGATAGTGGCATTGCAGTGAGTTTAATTGAACCGGGTTTTGTCGATACGCCGCTGACACAAAAAAACGACTTTGCGATGCCCTTTCTGTTGTCGGTGGAGCAAGCCGCTAACCGCATTTATACCGGCTTGTCAGCTGGCAATAACCGGATCCGTTTTCCACGCCGTTTGAGTGTGATGCTAAAACTGCTTGCATTGCTGCCCTATGGTCTGCGTAATCAACTGGCACAAAGGATGAAACAATCGTGAGCGGCACAAAAGGTTTTCACTGGCGCGGCCTCATTGGGTTTGAACTGTGCTGGTTTGCACTTATTTACCTGCAGCATTGGGCGGTGGTACCGGTGCTGCTCTATATGTTGTTTGGTATGTATCAACTCAATGCTGCCGGGCGAATTGGCGTTGCGCTAATTGTGCTGGCCGGGATTGCGCTCGACTCGCTACTGCTGAGCCTCAATGTGATTCAATTTAGCAGCACCGGCTGGTTGCCGCTGTGGTTTATCTTGCTGTGGGGGATTTTTGCGCTTGCGGCGGTCGAATTTATGGCAAAGTTGCTAACGCGCCCGTGGCTGGCAGCCCTGCTTGGTGCCAGTGGTGGGCCGTTATCATACTGGGGAGGCGCAGCATTGAGTGATGGGGTGTTACAGTTTCCGCTGGGCATGTATTCGGCAATGGCATTAATAATCACCTGGGCGCTTATTGCCATAGCTCTGGGACAAGGCAGGAGGTTTTATGCTCAGCCGGCTTAGTGTGATTTTTTGCTTAATGATGGCAACAAATATCTGCGCGATGCCTGAGTTGAAAACGGTTGGGCAGGGCTCATACCGTTATGTGTTCTGGCAGGTGTATGATGCTCGTCTTGCCACTGCTGACGGCACTTTTAAAGATTACCAGCACAGCGCACCGGTACTGCTGGAGCTGACGTATAAACGAGATATCAGCCGCGAGCAGTTTATTGACGCTACGGTAGATGAATGGATAAAACTTGGGCACAGCAATGCTGCACAGCGGCAAGCCTGGTCTGAACGGCTGCAAGGTCTGTGGCGGGACGTAACTAAAGGCGACACCCTGTCGGCGTTGCTGCAGGCAGATGGCGCCGTGACGTTTTATCTCAATAACGTTGAAACGGGGACACTGGTTGATACGGATTTTGCCACGGCGTTTTTTGACATCTGGCTGCATCCTAAAACCAGTGCACCACAACTGCGCCGCCAGTTGCTGGCGGTGCAGTAAGACGCTTACAGTTACCGGGTTTGGCGGATATATTCGAGCAGTTTTTGCGCGATCTGAGTATTGTCTTGAAAACCACGAAACTCGTGTTGCCACTGACCATAGGCCAATACCGCGACATCTGTTGCGGTGTGACCGCCGGTGGTCCAACCGGTGTAGGAATACTTAGCGACCAATTGATTGGATAACTTGCGTAGGCTGGTGGCATCTTTTCTGCGTGCGCTAAGTAAGGCTAATTGCTCGGCGTCGGTTAGCTTAATAGCGGTAAGCTCTGCCCACAATGCCAGTGCTGCCTTGTCAGAACCCGCTGCCCGCAGTTGTTCGGCAATGTTACGCCCGGTTGCTTTGACATTGCGGATGACATCGGGTAACCACAGGTATTTATCGGCGGCGCCCAATGTCATACCGCCGGTTTCATGGTCGGCGGTTATCACCAGCAATGTATCCGGATGCGTGTCTACATAGGCTTTAGCCACAGCGATGGCGTTGGCAAAATCATTCATTTCAGCCATTGCGCAGGCAATATCATTGTCGTGGCCACACCAGTCAATCTGGCTGCCCTCAACCATTAATACAAAGCCTTTTTCTGCTGGAGTTAATAGCTGCAGCGCTTTTGCCGTCAGCGTGGCCAGTTGCTTGTCCTGTTTGCTATCCAATGCTGCCGGCAGGGCAGTTTCTGCTAACAGAGCCAGTGCCGGGGTTTGCGTTAAGCTATCGAGCTGTTGCCAGCTATCAGTAAATTGAAATCCCAGCTGTTTAAATTCGCTGATCAGATTACGGTCGGTGCGGGCGAAATATTTGGTGCCACCGCCAAACATAACATCGGCAACCGGCATGCCGTTAATACGGTAGTCCAGATACATATCTGCAATAGCGTCATAATTACGCCGGCTTTTATTGTGCGCCAAAAAAGAAGCCGGCGTAGCGTGATTTATTTGTGAACTGGCAACAATACCATTGGCTTTTCCGACATTTTTTGCCAGTTGCATCATCGTAGCAATAGGGACGTGCTGGCGATTTACCGAGATAGCGCCGTTGTAACTTTTCACACCGGTTGCCAGTGCAGTAGCCCCAGCGGCAGAGTCAGTGACATAAGTATCATCGTCCGGATAGGTGCTTGCCATGCCTTGCCAAAGCTGGTCAAAAATGGTGTTTTCTACCTGCTTGGTATTGCTGTCGTCAGTGTAATAACGGTACGCAGACAGATAAGTTGGCCCCATGCCGTCACCTATCATATAAATAATATTTTTCGGTGCAGCTACCGCTACAGCAGGTGCTAACAATAGTGACAACGATAACAAATGGCGGCGCATGCAGGTTTCCCTTAATAGAGCTTGATGTTCAGGAGCGCTAGTGTACTTTATCGCTGTGTGAAGGCAAAACGATGTCGATACATTGCTAATTTGTCAGGTTAGGTGCTTTGTTTTCTTACCTGGTGTGGCTAATATTGCTGCAAATGGAACTGAATTAAAACTGAACAATCGAAGCTTTAGTTAGTGTGCATAGAGCGGTTAGCGGGTACTATGCGATGTCAGCAATCAGTAAGGTCCGAAGTATGTCGATTATTACTACAACAAAGACAGTGATTTTATCTATTATTTTTAGCGGTTTAGCTATTTCCTCTCAGCCCGTGTCCGCCAATGACGATGTCGAAGTATGGCAACAGCTGGCAAAGGCACCGCAGCGCAGCGCTGAGCACCGGCAGCGCAATCAATACCGGCATCCAGCAGAAACGTTACAGTTTTTTGGCCTGACCCGCCAAATGTCAGTGCTTGAGATCTGGCCCGGGCATGGCTGGTACACCGAAATTTTAGCCCCATACTTAAAAGATCAGGGCAAACTGACGTTGGCGCAATTCCGCCATAACGACGGGTCGATGAAAGATGAGCGTAATATATTCTGGGCCCGGGTGAGTGAGCGGCTGGAACAACGCCTAGCTGAAAATACCGACTATTTTGGCATGCCAGCAGTTATTGAGCTGGACCCGCCATCATTCTACCCGCAGCAAAATGAACAGTATGATATGGTTCTGACGCTACGCAACGCCCATATCTGGAATGAAGACGGGCATCTGTTCGCTACCTTACAAAGTATTTTTCAGGCGTTAAAGCCCGGCGGTGTATTGGGTATGGTTGAGCACCGCGCTGCACGTTTGTCTGATATCTCCAGTTCCGCAGTAGAGGGATATATGGACGAGGCGTATGTTATTCAGGCTGCAGAACAGGCAGGCTTTACGCTGGTAGCCAGCAGTGAAATTAATGCTAACCCGGCAGATACCAAAAATTATCCTAAAGGGGTCTATGCGTTACCACCAACACTGGCGATGGGACAACTCAATAAAGACGAGTATCTCGCTATTGGTGAGAGTGACCGCATGACACTAAAATTTGTTAAGCCAGTAGAATAAAAGGCGCTAATTGTGCATTGCGGTTAATTGTGGGATGATTGGCCGTTAGAGTAATAACTCCAAAAATATACCTGAAGAATGCAAGCGCAACGACAGATTGCGTGCAGGTAGTTTACTATCTATACAATAATAACCTTAGAAAAAGGAGAAGACGGTGGATAAAGTTTGGTTAAAACGTTACCCGTCAGGCGTACCCGCAGAAATTAATGCCGATCATTACCCGTCATTATTAGATATTTTTCAACAAAGCATTGCGCAATACCCGGATAAAACAGCTTTTATCAATATGGGTAAAGGCATTAGCTATACCGAGCTGGATCAGCAAAGCACAGCCTTTGCCGCTTACCTGCAAACGGAGCTTGGGCTGAAAAAAGGCGACGCTGTCGCCATCATGATGCCAAATTTATTACAGTACCCGATTGCCCTGATGGGTATATTACGGGCGGGTTGTATCGTCGTGAACGTAAACCCACTGTATACACCGCGTGAGTTACAACATCAGTTAACTGATTCTAAAGCCAAAGCTATTATTATTGTTGATAACTTCGCCCATACGCTGGCCGCTATCGAAGATAAAGTGCAGCTTGAACACATCATTCTGACCAAAATGGGTGATCGTCTTGGCTTGCTCAAGGGCGGGATCGTTAACCTGGTGGTTAAACACATTAAGAAGCTGGTGCCAGCCTATAAACTAAGCCGTTTTGTCCGCTTTAATGCAGCGCTGGAGCAGGGCGCACAGTTAAGCTACACCAAGCCAGAGTTGCAAGGTAGTGATATTGCCTTTTTGCAATATACCGGTGGCACAACTGGTGTCTCCAAAGGTGCGATGTTAACGCACCGCAATATGGTCGGAAACCTGGAACAGGTCACTGGCTGTCTTGATAGCTTTTTGACGAAAGGCGCAGAAAATGTGGTAACGGCTTTACCGCTTTACCATATCTTTGCGCTGACGGCGAACTTCTTTACCTTCTTTAAATACGGCGGTACTAACTTATTGATCACCAACCCGCGCGATATGCAAGGGTTTGTCAAAGAGTTACAGAAGTTTCCGTTTACGGCTATTACCGGCGTTAATACCTTATTCAATGGTTTATTGAATACACCGGGTTTTGCTCAGTTAGACTTTACCCGGCTTAAGCTCTCTCTTGGTGGTGGCATGGCGGTACAGCGCCCGGTGGCCGAGCGCTGGCAGAAAACAACTGGTACGCGGCTGGTAGAAGGCTATGGCCTGACCGAGTGTTGCCCGTTGGTGACCATCAGCCCATTCGATTTAGACAGCTTTAACGGCAGTATTGGCTTGCCGGCACCCTCAACCGATATTCGTCTGGTTGATGAAGAAGGGGTAGATGTACCCGCCGGTGAACCCGGCGAAATGCTGGTTAAAGGCCCGCAGGTCATGTTAGGTTACCTGAACCGGCCGGAAGAAACGGCCAAGGTACTTAAAGATGGTTGGTTGTATACCGGCGACATTGCCCGCATGGACGAGGAAGGCTTCTTTTATATTGTTGACCGGAAAAAAGACATGATCCTGGTGTCGGGCTTTAATGTCTATCCGAATGAAATTGAAGAAGTTGTGGCGATGAATGAAAAGGTACTGGAAGTCGCTGCGGTGGGTGTACCCAACGAAGCCAGCGGCGAAGCAGTCAAACTGTTTATCGTTAAGAAAGACCCGTCACTGACCGATGAGGAAATCATCCAACATTGCCGGCAACATTTAACGGGCTATAAAGTGCCTAAACTGGTAGAATTTCGCACAGAATTACCCAAAACCAATGTGGGTAAAATTCTACGGCGCGAACTTCGCGGTTAACGCGCAATACAGCAAAGCCGGCCCAGTAGCCGGCTTTTGTTTGCCTATAATCTTAAGACACACGAAGCAAAACAGGTAATGCATGACAGGGTTAATCACAGATAACGGGGCGTTGGCAGCATATTGTCAGCAGGCAGCCAACAGCGCAGTGCTGGCACTGGACACTGAGTTTATCCGGCAAAGTACGCTGTATCCGAAGCTGGGCTTAATTCAGATGTTTGACGGTAGCACCCTGGCACTGGTTGATCCGCTGACCATCACTGACTGGCAGCCGCTGTCACAACTGCTGGCAAATACTAATGTGGTTAAATTACTGCATTCCTGCAGTGAAGACCTCGAAGCGTTTGCCACTATTGGCATAGTGCAAATCGCCCCCTTATTTGACACCCAGCTGGCCGCAGAAATACTCGGTTGGGGCAGCAGCATGGGCTATGCCAGGCTGGTTGAACAGCTTAGCGGCGAAGTGTTAGATAAAAGCGAATCCCGCACCGACTGGTTAGCCCGGCCATTATCTGATACGCAGTTGGCTTATGCCGCTAACGACGTTCACTTTCTATTTCCACTTTACCCCAAGTTACTGGCACAGATGTCCAGCCAGCAGCACGAGCTTCTGCTGCAAGAAGGCGAGCAGCTGATCCGCCGGCGCGAACAGCAACTGCCGCTGGAGTTTAAGTATCTGGAAATTAAAAACAGCTGGCAGCTGACGTCGCGCGAACTGGCGGTGCTGCGGGAGCTTGCCGCCTGGCGCTATCGTTATGCCCAACAGCGAGATCTGGCGCTTGGTTTAATACTTAAAGATATTCAACTGGTTGAGCTGGCTAAGCGTCGGCCCTCCACGGCTGAAAGTTTACTGAATATTCCCGGTATGCCACCGCGTGATATTCGCCGCCATGCCAAAATACTGGTTGAACTAATTACGCAGGCCAAAGAGATACCCGCCCAAGCGTGCCCGCAGCGGTTCTATCATGAAGCTCAATTTGCCGGACATAAAGAAACAGTGCAAGAGCTGACCAAAGCAGTGAAAGCCGCCGCTAATGCGCTGGATATACCGGCAGAATTTATGTCGGTAAAACGTCAGCTTAACGAATATCTGAACTGGTGCTGGCGAGTATCTGATGCCGAGCGGGCATTGCTACCAATACCAGAGTACTTAAAAGGCTGGCGGGCAGTGTATTTAAAGCCGTTCTTGCCACAACCTAATCAC
>JBFKFH010000136.1:0-8951 GCA_041618685.1 Rheinheimera sp. | reverse complement strand
TTTGCACTGAACGCGGGTTAATGCGGCTATCAGAGCGTAATTTTGTCCCCTCCATGCTAAATGCTGAGCATGGGCTGGATGCAGAATTTCTGGTGAGTGCGTTTTCAGTCAATAAAGAGGCGCTGTGGTTATCCAGTACGCAGGGCTTATATTTACTCAAACCCGGCCACACCATATCGCATTTTTCTACCGAAGATGGCCTGCAAAGTGACAATCTGATGTTCAACGCTATGGCACAAGACAGCAGACACTTGTACCTCGGATCCGACGCTGGCCTGGAGCTGGTGAACCCCCGGCAATTACGCGAAAACCTGGAAAAAAAACTCTACTACCAGCCCAAGCCATTGATCAGCAATGTGTTGTTCGAACAAAAACGGGTGGCCCGCAGCCTGCTACAACCACTCACCGGGCTGGATGTACCACCGGGTGTGTCGCGCATAGAGTTTCTGTTTTCCAGTTTTGATTTTAACGCGCCGCAGCGCAGCAAATACCGCTATAAGCTGCAAGGCTATGACGCCGACTGGCAACAGCTTAACAGCGGCCATGTGGCCACTTACACTAATTTACCACCCGGTAATTATCAACTGCATATGCGCGCCAGCAATAGCAGAGGGCAATTTGGCGACCACACCAGTACCTTAACCGTTAATGTGTTTCCACACTGGTGGCAACACCGCATGGTGCAAGGCTTAGCCTTTATTAGCGCACTGTGCCTGTTGTCGTGGTTTGTCTGGCAACGCATGGCACGGATAAATCAACACAACCGCCAGCTGGAAGCCGCAGTAACCGCCCGTACCGCTGAACTGCAGCACAGCTTACAACAACTAAAAACCGCGTATGACGAGCTGCAGCAGCTCGATTTGCTCAAAGATCAGTTTATTTCGACCGTCAGCCATGAATTGCGCACCCCACTTACCGCCATTTCCGGCGCACTGCAGCTGGTGCTGTCTGGCGCCCTGGCTGCCGATAAAGACAAAATGCAGCAACTGCTCAATATCGCCAATAGCAACAGTAAGCGCTTAACCTTACTGATCAATGATTTGCTGGATCTGGAAAAGCTCGCAGCAAATAAAATGACGATAGAACTCACTGCACAGCCGCTACACCCGATAGTACAACGCGCCGTAGATGAAAACTCCACCTATGGCCTGGAACAACAGGTTAGCCTGCACTACCAGCACGACCCTTCTGTCAGCACAGGCATCGCCCTGGTAAATGAACACCGTTTACTGCAGGTGCTGGCCAATCTGCTGTCTAACGCCATTAAATTCTCTCCTGCCGGGGGGGACGTCACCATTCTGCTGCAGCGCGAAGGTGACATAGCCCGTATCAGTATCATCGATCAGGGCCCTGGTATACCGGAAGAATTCCAACCACGGCTTTTCCAGCGCTTTGCACAGGCCAGCAGCGGTAACACCCGCCAACACGGTGGCACCGGGCTGGGGCTGGCATTATCGCGGGAATTAATGCATGCCATGCATGGTGACATATCATTTGATTCTGTACCGGGAGAAGGCAGCAGCTTTCACCTGACGTTACCGTTGCAGACTTAAAAAGTACTGGCGGCACTGTGTCAGAACACACCGCAGGTTAAGAGGATAGAACGATGAGTACATCAGACAAACATAACCCGGCAGACTGCAAGGTTGGTGAGGGCTGTGGCGTGATAGCGCTGCTGATAGAACCGCGGGAAAAAGATTTGGGCGGTTTTTCAGTGCGGCGCAGCTTGCCAACCAAACAGCAAAAAATGGTAGGGCCGTGGATTTTTTTTGACCATATGGGTCCGGCTAACTTTGCCGCTGGTGAAGGTATCAACGTGCGCCCGCATCCGCACATTAATCTGGCGACAGTCACTTACTTATTTGAAGGAGAAATTCTGCACCGTGACTCGATTGGCAGTTATCAGACCATCTCGCCTGGGGATATCAACCTGATGGTCGCCGGCCGCGGCATTACCCACTCTGAACGCGAGCGCGCTGAAGTAACGGCTAAACCCCATCGCTTACATGGCTTGCAGCTCTGGTTGGCGCTGCCCGAACAAGATGAAGAAACAGACCCGGCATTTTATCACTACCCGGCCAGCGCCATACCGGCCGTTGATATTGAAGGCGTGCCTGTGCGGGTGCTGATGGGCCAAGCCTATGGCCAAACGTCGCCGGTTAAAACCTTTGCCCAAACCCTGTATGTTGAAGCTCATCTGCAACAAGGCCAGCAACTGGTACTACCCAACTGTGCTGAACGGGCTATTTATGTCGCCCAAGGTGAATTGCAGTTAAACGGCACTGAGGTGCCCGAGCATGCCATGGTGGTACTGCATGCCGCCGACGGTGTCTGCATTACTGCCACAGCCGACAGCCGCATTGCATTGATCGGCGGTGAAAGCATGGTTAAACGCTATATTGAATGGAATTTTATTTCCAGCCGCAAACAACGCATTGAACAAGCGAAGCAGGACTGGCAAGCAGGCCGTTTTCCCAAGGTGGTTGGTGACGAGGAAGAGTTTATTCCGTATCCGGCAGATTAATGCAACAAAAGCTGAGTGCTATGGCGCACTCAGCTTTGCACCGCGTACAGTGTGCTGTACAAACCGTCCTGCTGCAGTAAATGTTGATGGCTGCCAGCCTGCCTGACACTGCCGTCTTCGAGCACGTAAATCATATCAACATGTCGTAACACACTCAGGCGGTGCGAAATAATCAGTACCGTTTTATCGCGCATAAAGGGCTGCAAGTTTGCCAATATGCGCGCCTCGGTCAGGGCATCAACCGCCGATAGAGCTTCATCCAGCACGATTACCGGAGCCGGATTAAGCAGCATGCGCGCTATCATCAGACGCTGGCGCTGCCCACCGGAAAGTTTAACGCCATCACGGCCGATACTGCTGTCCAAACCGTCAGGCAGGCTTTGTACTGTGCTGTCCAGCTCCGCCAGTTTTAATGCCTGCCACAGGGCGTCGTCAGTCACATCAGCACGGCCCTGCGTCAGATTCTGCCGCAGGCTGGCGTTAAAAAACACCGGCTGTTGCTGCACAGTGACTACATGTTCACGGATCCGGTCATAACCAATATTAGCAACCGACACATCGTTGATCAGAATGTCGCCGCTGGTTTTTTCATACAGGCCAAGTAGTAAATTAACTAAGGTGGACTTACCACCACCGGACACCGCCACCAACGCAACCTTGCTGCCGGCTGCAATAGTTAAATTCACCTGATCCAGCACCGGGCTTTGTGCGGTGTAGCCAAAACTGACGTTATCAAAACGTATGGCTACGGCCGAGGTATCCTGAAATGGATCGGTCGCCTGCGTGGGAGCCAGCCGCTGTTCGGTTTTCAGTTGCAGTAACTCATTCAACCGGGCCAGCGCGCCGTCGGCCTGATTATACGCATATTGCAACGATAACATTTCCTGAATCGGCCCCATCAAAAACCACAGATAGGCGAACACTGCAAACATCTGGCCTATAGACAAACCGCTAAACAACACCATAAACATTGCCAGTACACGAAACAGCTCATAACCTGCCAGATAAACCGCATTATTGACCTGAAAAATCGCTTCTGTTTTCCATTGTGACGCTATGGCTTTGGTCTTTAATACCGCAGCACAATGGCTAATACGGGCAAAAAACCGCCCTTCCTGCCGATGTGACTTAATTTGCTGAATCGCATTCAGCGTTTCTACCAATGCTTGCTGTAAGTGCTCAAACGCAAGGTTTTCCTCGCTTTTCATGGTCCGCACCCGCTGGCCAAACGAGCGGGCAAAAATAATCATTGCCGGATTGAGACAAATCAGCACCAATGCCAGTATCCAGTTGATGTAACACAGCACCAGCAGCGTACCGACCACCGTCAGTACGTTGATCAGAAAACGTGATAACGCCCGGCTGACAAAATCATCAATGGTTTCAACATCAACAATACAGCGCGAACTTACAGTAGCAGCGCCCAGCGCTTCAAATTCCTGCAAGCGGCTAATTGCCAGGTGATCTAACAAACGTTGGCGCAACAAAAAAGAAATGTCTTTGCCGATACGGGTAAAATATTGCGACTGTAATACATCGAGGCCTAAGCTGACAGCACGCAATAGCAGCACAAACACCAGTACACATAAGATAAAACCAACCGGAGTTGACCACGCCGCCGGCAAGATCTGCAATAACAATTCGGTTAACTGTGCCGGTTGGTTTAGCAGTACTTCATCTACCAGCAGCGGTATCAACAACGGCAACGGCACACTTAGTACTACTGAGCACAAGGCGAAAATATTGGCCAGCAGCAAGGCCTTGCGATGCACAAACACCTGCTGGCGGATCACCTGCCAGGACAACATATCAGGCCGCTTCCGTTTTCGCATGCAAACACAGCTCAAACGCCGGCGGCGCCAGCGCAGCCTGTGCTAGCGGCCGGGTTTCGGCAAACTGATATTCGCTATGGTACTGGCTAATTATCTGCAACACATCGGTGACGATAAGTAATGTCAGGTTGGCCGCGACGCACTTATGCTCGCCCCAGCCAAAAGCAATAAGATTGCGCCGCAGGTCTGCATGATGCCAGCGCTGCGGCATAAATTCGCTGGCGTTTTGCCATTGTGCCGGATTGCGCTGCGATGCATACGGGCAAGCCACTACTGTGTCATCGGCGCTGACTTTAAGCCCGCTCGGTAAGGTATGATCTTTCAGCGGTTGCCGGGTCAGGTTCCACGCAACCGGCCATAACCGTAATGCCTCCAGCACTACCCATTCTTTGTTATCAACCTGCGCAGCCGGATGCTGCCCTTGCAGGTATAAACTCCAGCTTAATGCAAACCCCACTGAGCCTGCACTGGCAAATAAAAACGATAAAAACACTTCCACTATGTCCATTACCGGCACATCATCGGCACAATGATGGATCACGGTATCCAACACATCATTATGCACCGTTTTATGTTGCAACCTGGCCTGTACTTCAGCTTTTATTGCCCGCAGCGCTTTGTAGCGAAACATCATACGCCGCCACCAGGAAAATTTGCTGCGTGCACCAGAGAATACCGACCGGCGTACAATTAGATCGACATACTTATAAGTGTTTTTCATCTGCGGTTGGTTTATTAACGCAGAACGTAAAAACTGGTATATCAGCCAGTTACCGCTGTCCGGCCACTGCGTGCGGCCGCTTAAGCGGGCTTCAACTAATGGCGCCAAAGCCGTTTTGTGCTGTAGATAATGGCTATGCAATAATTTTATGGCAGCTCTGGCAATGTCTACCTGACGGCTACGCGGCCCAAACAGGCCGTTTTTGGTAAAAAAGAAATCAGAATGCGGCGCATAGTTTTGTTCCTTGTTCGCCAGCACCGCTTTAGCATCCTCAACCGAGGTGAGAAAATGGCTGCCGCCGGGAAATTCTATAACGTTATCGCCTGAAGCCAGACCCAGATCAAGAAAGTGATAAGGATCGCGATACAGTGCATCCGATTGTTCAATTTTCATCTGTATTGCCCCACTTACGTGCTAACACCTGGCCGGAAAAACCAAACGGAGTGGGTAAGGCTGTCATTACCACATGGGGTGCGGCATCGGCCGGCAATTGCAGCTGATACCTGCAGCTAAGCAGATGACCTAACAACATCATCTGACACAACCCCAGCTGCGAACCAATGCACCCTTTAGGTGCCCAGCCAAACGGCACATAGCTGCCAGGCTGAGTGTCTTTTTCCTCTAGCCAACGCTCAGGCCGGAACAGATCCGGGTCCTGCCAGTAACCGGGATTTCGATGAATAAAATAGGGGCTCATAATAATAGCCGAGTCTTGCAGAATTTCCTGCCCGGCAATGTTCATGTCAGTACGGGCTGAGCGCGCCACGACCGGTACATTCCACATTCTGAGGACTTCACGCACAAAGGCATACAACAGCGGCGCCCGCTTCATCGGTGCCTGACAAAACTCCGCCAGTGGCAGTGACTGCAGTTCCTGGCAGATTTTTTCGGCCCATACCGGTTGGCGGCTTAGCTCAAGGGCCAGGCAACTTAGCGCAGCGCCCGGCGGCCCATTTACAGCAGTATGCACGGTCACCATAGCGTCAACGGCCCGGTCCATACCGAGACGGTCTAGTAAGCGCACACTGGCATCGAGCAAATCTGCCTGGCCGGGTAACTTGCCCCTGGCCCGCAGTTTAATATGTTTACGGAACACCGATGCGGTTCGCATACTATGGCGCATCATGCTAAGGCGCTGACGCCAGGTTTGTGGCTTGGGGTCAGGGTCTAACAAATAGGCCAGCTTATTCTGCTGGTCGGCATGTATCAGCCGCGTATCCTGCTCAGACAAGCCCGACACCAACTGCGGCAGCAAGGTTCTGACCACCATTTGTTGGATCAGATCAGTAAAGTTTACCGCTGAAGCATTCTGCTCTGCCTGGTGTAAATGCGCAGCCATATCAGCATGCAGTTGCAGTAATGCCGCGGCCGACGTTGCATTACGTAACGTTTCCAGCCACAGCATGCGTATTTCCTGCCAGCTAACGGCAGCTGACTTTCGGCGTAAAATTAAATCAATTAAGCGGTCGGGTAAGGTTAAATCGGCGTAATTTTCTTTACTGACAGTTTTTGATGCGGCAGCAGAAAAAATGCAGGTGGTATGCGCATTCAATTTGAAGTTTTCTTCACCCGCGTGGCAACGCTGTTTTAAAGCAGAAATATGCGGACTTTCTGTTGGTATAGCCATCACTCAATTCGCTTTGTTATTGTCGTTATTTGCGTGTTACACAGCTATGTTGTTTCGTGGTAACAGCGCCCTGCCGTTCCCGGCCAGGGCGCTAATACTTGTTGCTGCAATACTGCAGCGTCAGTGGTTAGATGTTGTGGTATAACACCCAACGCCACCAGGTTTCATTGCGTGAACCACAGCCACGGTTATCAATACGTAAACCCATTTTTTTCATTATTGCCTGTTGAATTTTTTTCATTTTTAGCTCCAACTCGTTGATATTTTTAGTTTTAAAACATCGACAGCGCAACTGATGCTGAATTAACATACACCCCATAAAACGAGCATGTCAACAACACAATGTGATTATTGTCACTAATTAGTAATTCAAATTAACTTTTATGATGCATATTTGAAACTTATATGGGTACAAAAGAGCAGGAGGAGACCGTTATTAGGTTGGAAGGAGTATTGTCGCGGTGTGCTTGGGCCGCCGCGAATATTAGGGTTTTACCGCACAGCCCTCAGCCGCTGATGGTAACTTGCTGACTTTTTCTGTCACCGTATCATCATCACCGCATGCCTGCCCCGCCCACATTGGCCCGAGACTCTTGCACATATTAAAGTCCATTTTCGTCTGTTCGCCACTGCCATATTGCACGGTAGCCGTGACTTTGGTCAGGCAGCCCCAGCCGCGATAGCCTACCCGAAACTGCGATTCAGGTGTGGTCGTAGTTTGTTCTCGCTGACGGAAGGTGGGGTGATCAAACAAATACGTCACTTTATCGATGCTTTTTAACGTATTTTCAGGCGCGTTGATAAAAATAGCAAAATCGTAAATGGGTCGCCCAGCAGCAGTTTGCCCGCTGGCCAGCGCGGTGGCTTTTAGTTCAAACACCGTGTTATCCGCACTCACCTTTACCGCGTACAGTTGTTCAATATTATTTCTCAGCTCGGCCAACTGCGCAGTAGCGGTGGCAATGTTTTGCTGTAGCTGCGCTTCAGACACACTAAGCTGTTGCAGTCGCTGATCAAAGCCGGCAATTTGCTGCTGCTTTTGCGCAATTTCCCGCTCCAGCGGTGCCAGCCGGGTAGCGCTATACACCAGGCTACCAATCAAAGAGCAGGCGCCTATCAGAATCATCACTATAGATCCACGTGAGTTACGCCCAAGTTGCTGCACAGCCTGCTCTAGCTGCTCTAGTTCTTTGCTCATTTGGATAACTTCTGGATCTGGCCTTCAATCAGGCTAAAGGCGCGGTTAAAAAACCATACCACACGCATCGAACTGACTGCGATCAAGCCCGAGCCGCCAAAAATAGACACCAACAACGTGGTGGTTACGGTGCTGTCGGCAAAAAGCTGAATAATGGCGTAGATAAGTAAGCCAAAGGACAGCACTGTCAGTGCCAGATAAATAAAACGCTCCAGCATAAACATGCGTAGCAGCCGTTCCATTGCATCCAGTGTGGTTTTCACCATCTCGGCATTGTCCATTTTTCACTCGCTTGTAAAGCTGAATAGTCTAAGTAAAGGCGGTAACACGGAAATTGCCAGTTTTAAGCGAAAAACGTCGGCAAAGTCAGTACTGCCCTTTGTTACTAGGCAAGCCAGAAAAACCAAAAAACGTCACAGTGCATGACAAATAGTCAGATAAATTTAACCTGATGCCGCTGGCCAATAGCAGGCATCTTACTTAAATCCTCTGGCAAGCGGGTAACAGTGTCATTAATTTCCTGAAAAAACCTATGCGAATGGCTTGGTGATTCAAAGGTGATCATCAGCCCTTCCTCGTCTGACAACCCGCGAAAAGCATGCACATGATTTGCCGGCACCAGGGCATAATCGCCACTTTTTAGCTGATGTCGCTGATCATCCAACTGTAGCTCTACTTCTCCCTTTACTACATAGAATGCCTCATCCCACGGGTGGCTATGCGGCGGCGCGCCGAGGTCTTTGGGCACCGTATTCAACATGCTGGAGTAGCGGTTGTCAGTGTCTTCACTATTACATAAAAAAGATATTTTCATGCCTAGCACATTAAGCCAGCGCAGGTCGGCCGCCCGTTTCACTATCGCTTTACTGTCCATCATTGCATCCCTCTTTACCAGTGGCTATTTTTCAACCAGCCTCCATAGCGTAGTAAACTGTCATACACTATGTCAAACTTACACAATAGTTACGGTATCGGAGATCCTGGCATGACAAGTTTGCCACTGAAAAAGTCAGCGCTGACGAAAAACCAGTTGCTGCAGGCAGCGATTG
>JBFKFH010000135.1:0-9014 GCA_041618685.1 Rheinheimera sp. | reverse complement strand
GCTTCGCTGCAACATAGTGAGTCGCAGCCAGCGACCGACACAGTGCTGCAGCGTGATCTGCAGACAGAGTCAGCCGTATCTGCACTGGCCGTGACTGAGGATGCGACAAAGCGGGCGGTAGTACCGCGCGCTGGCGAACCTAAAACAGAAGGTACACCGCAATTAATACAACAGCAGCCGGTGACAACTGCGCAATTGCCTAAAGCAGCGCAATCACAAAAAGCAACGCCGACAGCGGGTGTGCAGGTTGAACGAACAGTTATTAGTGCGGCTCAACGCGCCAGTGCATTGCAACAACAGGCGCTAAACGCGACGCAAGCCGGGCAGCTACAACGGGCATTGCAGCTATGGCAGCAGTTACAACAGTTAACGCCGGACGATGCCCTGGTGTATCTGGCTCAAGCGCGGCTGTGGCTGCAGCTGGGGCAGCCATCAACAGCTGAGCAGGTTTTACAGCAGGCATTACAGCAGCAAGTAGCGCATGCCGATATTCAGCTGCTACTGGCGCAGCAAGCCGCCAGCAGAGCACAGTGGCAACAGGTTGATACGCTGCTGCCACCTAAGTTTGCTCTGGCGGAGCAGCCAGATTACTACGGCCTGAAAGCCACCGCACTGCAACAGCTGGGACAGCCGCAAGCCGCGTTGCATTGGTTTAGTCAACTTATAATACAGCAGCCGCAGCAACCCCGTTGGTGGCTGGGTGCTGCTATTACTTATGATGCACAGGCTCAGCGACAGCAGGCTCACCTGCATTATCGCCAGGCACTGCAATGGGGCGCCAATTTATCGGCTGCCAGCCGTGACTATATTCAACAGCGCTTAGCCGCTACAGAGTAACGCTATGCAAAGACCTCGTTTAAAAATGCGTTTAGGTGATTTATTGGTACACGAGGGGATTATTTCCGAACCCCAACTGCAGCAAGCACTGGCGCAACAACAGCTCAGCGGGCGTAAACTTGGTTACACCCTGACCGAGCTGCAATTTCTGACCGAACAGCAACTGCTGCAGTTTCTGGCGCAGCAGCTGAATGTACCCTTTCTCGATATTGCGCAAAAACGTATAGATCCTAAAGCTGTGCAGTTGCTACCAGAGATACAGGCCCGTCGTTTTCGTGCATTGGTGCTCGAAGATCATGGCAGTAAAGTCTTGCTGGGCATGAGTGATCCGGCAGATCTCGCCGCCATGGATCAGCTGGCCGATATCTTGGCGCCCAGACAAATAGAGCTGGCGGTAGTGCGGGAAAGCCAGCTGATCGAAGCCTTTGACACCTTATACCGACGCACCAAAGACATTGAGAGCTTTGCAACCCAGTTAAAAGAAGAGCATGGCGCCGACACCGACCTCGATCTGGGAGCGCTGGACGAACAAGCCGATGCTGACAACACTATAGTTAAGTTACTGCAGTCTATTTTTGAAGATGCGGTACAGGTGAAAGCATCTGATATTCATATTGAACCCGACGAGAAAGTGCTGCGCATTCGCCAGCGGGTCGACGGGGTATTGCAGGAGAATATCCTGAACCAGGTGAGTATCGCCTCGGCGCTGGTTTTACGGCTGAAGTTGATGGCAAATCTGGATATTTCAGAAAAACGCTTGCCGCAGGATGGCCGCTTTCAGATCACGGTGAAAAAGCATCAGATAGATGTGCGGATGTCGACGATGCCAGTGCAATATGGTGAGTCGGTCGTTATGCGTTTGCTGGACCAATCTGCCGGTTTACTGCGGCTGGAAGAAACCGGCATACCGGAACAAATGCTGGCTAAGTTACGCCGCATTATTAAAAGCCCACACGGTATGATTTTAGTAACCGGTCCTACCGGTTCCGGTAAAACCACCACCTTGTACAGTTTGCTCAGCGAACTGAACCAGACCGGCAATAAAATTATCACCGTGGAAGATCCGGTAGAGTATCGCTTGCCGCGGGTAAATCAGGTGCAGGTGAACCATAAAATTGGCCTGACGTTCAGCAACGTGCTGCGAACCACTTTGCGCCAAGACCCTGACATTATCATGGTGGGGGAAATGCGTGATCAGGAGACGGCAGAAATGGGCCTGCGGGGCGCACTAACCGGCCACCTGGTGTTATCTACGCTGCATACCAATGATGCGGTCACCAGTACACTGCGGTTAATCGATATGGGCGCGGCTCCTTATCTGGTGGCGTCGGCACTGCGGGCCATTATCGCCCAGCGTTTAGTCCGGCGTTTATGTGACTATTGTAAACAGCCGTATCAACCCGACGAGCTGGAAAGCAACTGGCTGCGACATCATAAAGCCAGCGTTAGTGCAGGCTACTGGCATGCCACCGGTTGCCAGTCGTGTAATCACACTGGCTACAAAGGCCGTGTCGGCGTGTTTGAATTGTTAGTCATTAATAAGCCGCTGGCTGATGCATTGCGCCGGGATGACACCTCCGGTTTTGCTACGCTGGCACCACATAGTGAGGGCTTTACCAGCCTCGGCACTATGGCTTTGCATTATGCGCAGCAGGGTATTATCAGCCTGGATGAAGTGATCCGGGTATCTGAGTATCTGGATGAAGATCCGGAACTCAGCACGCAGGGCGGTTAAGCCTATGGCACAGTTCCTCTACAAAGCACGGGACAGCGCCGGCAATGCGGTAAACGGTGAAATAGAAGCCGGTAGTGAAAGCGCTGCCGCCGATTTGCTGCGCCGGCGCAACTATATTCCGCTCAGTATTAGCCGGCAGGAGGCAGTAGCTGCCAGTGCGGCAACCGGTATAGTACTGTGGCAGCGCAAGGTGTCGCTGACCGACCTTATCATGCTATCCCGGCAAATGTATTCGCTGATGAAGGCCGGTATTCCTATCATCCGTGCTATCGATGGCTTGGCGCAAAGTACCAGCTCGGTCCGCTTGCAACAGGTGCTGCAGGAACTGGTCGAGCAGCTGGAGAATGGCCGCAATTTATCGCAGGCTATGGCGGCGCACCCGGAAATTTTCAGCCGGCTGATGGTGAGTATTGTGCACGTCGGTGAAAATACCGGCCGGCTGGATGACGCTTTCTTACAGCTAACCTATTACTTTGAGCAAGAGCTGGAAACCCGCAAACAAATTAAACAGGCTACCCGTTACCCGATTTTTGTGTTGTTAACCCTGGTCGTGGCGATGTTTATTCTTAACCTTGCCGTGATCCCACAATTTGCCACCATGTTTGCCCGTTTCAATGCGGAGCTGCCATGGTCAACCAAGGCGCTGCTGGCCAGTTCAGAATTTTTTATCGCATATTGGCCGTTTATGCTGATTGTATTTATTGCCGCGGTGTTTGGTCTGCGCTCTTATGTCAAAACTGACAAAGGCCGGCTAGTGTGGGGGCGCTGGAAAATTCGTGCTCCGATCATTGGCAGCGTAATTTACCGCGCTACGCTGGGCCGCTTCGCCCGCAGCTTTGGCATGATGTTAAAAGCCGGCTTGCCAATGACCAGCGCCCTGACGTTAGTGGCAGACGCGGTAGATAATGACTACCTGGGTGATACGATACGCGAGATGCGGCGCAATATAGAGCGTGGCGAAAGCCTGCTCAGGGTAAGCCAGCAAAGTCAGATGTTTACCCCGCTGGTGCTACAAATGCTGGCGGTGGGTGAAGAAACCGGTGCCATGGATGATATGTTGGCAGAAGTAGCCGGTTTTTATGAGCGTGAGGTTGCGTTTGACCTGAAAAGCCTGACCGCGAAAATAGAACCTATTTTAATTGCCATCGTCGCGGTAATGGTGCTGATACTGGCGCTGGGTATCTTCACACCAATGTGGGATATGCTAAATGCTTACAAGGGCGGTAGCAGTTAATTTGCTTGCCGGCGCGTATTAACATATAAAGTGTAATTATAAATAATAGAGATATACTCTTAATAACAAACAGATGGGAGAAACAACTATGAAAAGACAATCTGGTTTTACGTTAATTGAACTGATTATCGTCGTCATTATACTGGGGTTATTGGCGGCAACGGCGTTACCACGCTTTTTAAATGTAACTGAGCAGGCAGAAGACGCTTCACTGGAAGGTATTGCCGGTGGTTTCGCTTCAGCGGTAGGCCTGGTGCGCGCGCAATGGGAAGTTGCCGGCCGTCCGGCGGGCAACAATGCGGTACCGGCTGATAATGGTACCTTCGTTACGCTAGATGGAACTGAAGTGGGTGTGAACGGCAACCCGACCGATGTAGTGCGTGGCTACCCAACCGGTGCCCGCTCAGCAGATACCCGGCTGTCTAGCGTGAATGCCGATGCTTGTGTTGCGGTGCTGAACCGCATTTTACAAAATGCGCCGACAGCCAGCACGACGTTCAGTACCAATAATGACTTATTTGTCCGTTATGCTGCGCCAACCTGTGTTTATCATCAAACAGCAGGCTTAGCGGCCGCGCCAACAGATAATACCGCCAGCAATGGCTTTACCTACAACCCGTCAACGGGTGCGGTAGTTGTATTTTTAGCCAAACCCTAATTTGTAAGGTAGTAACATGAAAAAGAATCAAGGTTTTACGTTAATTGAATTAATTATTGTTATCGTTATTTTAGGTATTTTAGCGGTAACGGCTGCACCACGCTTTTTAAACCTGTCGGGTGATGCCAAAGGCAGCGTACTGGATGGCGTCAGCGGTGCGTTAGCTTCTGCCGGTACTATTGTGTATAGCAAGGCGCTGATCGCCGGTGTGCATACCTCAGGCCTGACCGGTACCGATACCGTTGGTGCGGAAAATATTCCGGTAACCTTTGGTTACCCCAAAGCAACGGCAGCTGCATTAAATCTGGCAGTGGAAAGACCTGATGGCTGGGTGTACAGCACCGATGCCGCGTCAGGATTAGTTGCCGAGGCTGCAGGAACAGCTGGGCAGATTCGCATGGCGGCAAAAGCAGCTGATTTAGCTGATAATGGCTGCTATGTTCAATACGTCACGCCGACCGTAGTGGGAACTAAGCCGGCTATTACCGTAGTTAAAACGGGTTGTTCGTAACCGCGGCTAAACCATGAACTCTAAGCAGCCCGGCTTTTCCTTACTAGAGCTGATAGTGGTGCTGATAATAATCGGGGTACTGGCGGTAAGCCTGTTACCCCGTTTTTTTGATGCCACCGGCACATCTGAATACGTTTACCAGGATGAGGTGGCTAATTTACTGCGCCTGCAGCAAATGCAAGCTATGCAGTGTACCCGCTGTGCGGTCAGTAATATTGCTGTATCTGCGACGTCGATACTGGCTGCCGGTGCCAGTTGTGCCGACGACAGCAGCCAGGCGCTATGCCCGGCAGCGCGCGATAATATCCGTTTTTCGGCCAGCCATTCGCCGCTGGGCTTTGACAGTCTGGGCCGCCCGGTCGGCTGTGGCGGCGCCTGCCAGATCAGCATCCAGGGCAGTAACACCTTGCGTATCTGCATTGAAAGCGAAGGCTATATCCATCCATGTTAAAACGCGTAGCCGGTGTCACGTTAATTGAGCTGATTGCCGGTATAGTGGTACTGGGCATTAGCCTGAGCATTATTATTTCAGTGCTGGCACCTATGGCAATTAAAAGTGCCGACCCCTGGCATCAGGTGCGGGCAGCTGAGCTTGGTCAAAGCCTGTTGAATGAGATACTGGGCAAGGCGTTTGATGAAAACAGTAATCGCAGCGGTAGCCTGTTGCGTTGCGATGAAAACGCTGCGCCGGCCTGTACTGCCGAAGCTGCTTTTGGCCCGGACGCGGAAAACCGCCAGCAATTTGATGATGTTGACGATTTTCATAATCTGGATGTCAGTGGCGGTAGCATTAATAATATTTTCGGCACTGATGCCCGTATGAGCGATCTGTACCGCACCTACCGGCTGCAGGTGCAGGTAAGTTACGATAACCCGCTAACCAAACGCATAGTGATCCGCATTACGACGCCTACCGGCGATGTGGTCGAATTTGCGGCACTAAAGGGTAACTGGTAATGCGTTGCCGTGGTTTTAGCTTAATTGAGCTGGTGGTTACCCTGGTCGTGTTAGGTATCCTGGCCACCGGTGTCAGCCGTTATCTCGGGTACGGCGCACAGTTATATACCGATGTTGCCGCGCGAGAGCAAATTCTTGGTCAAAGCCGCTTTGTCGCAGAGCGGTTGGTGCGGGAGTTACGCAATGCCGCGCCTAACAGTGCACGGGTGATGCAGCAAGCCGGTGTAAGTTGTCTGGAATTTACGCCGGTCGCCGCCAGCGGCGTGTACCGCCGGCTGCCGGTAACACCAGAGTCTGACACCACATTGCATTTACAGCTATATGACTGGCAGAGCAGCCTGCTGAATTCGCCGTTAATTGTGTACCCGACCGAGCCGGATGATTACTACGCTGCCAGCAGCCATCGGGTGTTGCTTGATGCGACGGTGACCAATGCCGGTGCTATTACCAACCCGGCGGCGGGTGCAACTGTAGAGTTGCAACTTAATGCCGCCCATAGCTTTGCCGCCCACTCACCGGAGCGGCGGTTCTATATTCTGCAACCGGCGGTAAGTTATTGCGCCCGCAGCGGGGAGATCAGGCGCTTAATTGGCCACAATTACAGCGCAGGTATGCCGGCCGCGGGGGCCGGGGTATTAATGGCCGAGCAAATAAAACAGGCAGAATTCAGAGTGTTTGAGGCTGTGCTGAATCGCAATGCGGTGGTTAATGTGTTTTTGCAGTTTGGCTCGGACACCAGTTCCGACATGTTTTTTAACTATGAGGTACACCTACCAAATGTGCCTTAACCTATCGCGCCAACGCGGCAGTGCGCTGATTATCGCCGTATTTATTATTGTTGTCATGCTGCTGCTGGCGCTGGGTTTAGCGCGCTTACTGCGCAGCAGCAGTGAGGCCGTAGTGTATGAAGTGCAGGGCACCCGTACGCTGTTTGCAGCTCAAAGCGCACTGCAGCTGGCGCTGACGCAGTTATTTCCTTTAAATAGCAGTGCTGCAGGCTGCGCCGCACTGACGCTAAATTACAGCTTTTCCGGCACGGCCTTGGCCAGCTGCACCGCCACCATTAGCTGCAAAGCCTATACTGGCAGTGAACCCGGTGATGTAACCTTATTTCAGCTGGGCAGCACCGCAAACTGCGCTGCCGGTGCATTTAGCACGCAGCGCACCGTTCAGATAGAGGTAGGACAATGACACCGTGGCGATTGTTGTTAGCGCTGATGCTGGCGCTGTCCGGTTGGCCGGTATACGGCCAGATGTGTGCGGATATCTGGACCCAGGCTATCCGTGCCAATAGCCCGCAGCCTGCGACGATAGGACTGCCGGATACGCCAAATCCGAATTTTCCGGAGCCGTTACAACCAACCGATTACTACTACAGCGACAACGGCGACTATGTCCTGTCAAATAACGCAGAGCGCAGCACCACGGGCACAACGGCGCGGGTATTTATTAATGGTAACCTGACGATAGGTAAAAATGTTGAGCTAAATGCCGGCGGGCCGGCAGAGAACTTAATTCTGGTGGTCACCGGCAGTTTGGTCATTGGCAATAACAGCCGGATAAATGGCTATATTTTAGCCGGCGGGGCAATGTCGATAGGCAACAATGTGCAGATTGATGGTGCAGTTACCGCTAAAGGCGCTATTTCTGTCAGTAATGGTGTCAGTGTCACGTTTAATGCTGACGGATTAAGCCGGCTGGAAGGCGGTGGGTTGTGTGGTAAAGCCCAAGCGTGCCTGGCAGACAGTTTTAACGACAGTGTGCTGTCTGATAACTGGGTAACCGCGCGCAGCAGTGGTAATTTTACGCCGTCAGTTGTGAATGGCCGTATGCGTATGACACAGGCCGTGGGAAATCAGGCAACTTCTGCAACGTTTCAGCGTATATATCCGGCGGCGGATAATTTAGTTATTGTTGAGTTTGACTACTGGGCCTATGGCGGCAGCAGCGCCGATGGCCTGGCGCTGGTGTTATCTGACGCCAGTGTCACGCCGCAACCCGGCGCTTTCGGCGGTGCTCTGGGGTACGGCTACAAGCCTGGCATTTCCGGTTTTGCCGGTGGCTGGCTCGGATTTGGTCTGGATGAATTTGGTAACTTCTCCAATGAAGGCGGCGTGGGCAGCATTGGTCGGCGGCGTCAGTCTGTTGTCGTGCGTGGTTCTGGCAGTGGCACCAGCGGTTATCGTTATTTACGCGGTACCTGTAACAATGGCACCATCAATACAGGCGGCAATTGTTTGTCGCCGACCGTGGACGGTAACCAGAACAACCCGCACCGCTATCGCTTTACCATGGACTCACGCACCGCTGGCTCGACGCTGGTATCGGTAGAGCGGGATACCGGTAGTGGCTTTGTCACGCTCATCGCGCCGTTTAATGCCCAGAGCCAGCAGGGGCAGGCAGCGGTACCGGAAAACTTCTTTTTCTCTTTTACCGGCTCTACCGGCGGCTCTACCAATATTCATGAGCTGGATAACCTCAGTATCTGTGCGCTGCGTTCAAGCCCGGTTGGCCAGCAAATTGATCATTTTGAGTTTGATTACAGCGGCCAGGCACTAACCTGTAAGCCAGAAAGTTTTACCGTACGCGCCTGCAAAAATGCCAGTTGCTCAGAACTGGTGACCGAGCCGGTAACCGCCACCTTGAGCCCGGCCAATAGCGGTAATGTAAACTGGCTCGGTGGCAATGTACTGAACTTCAAAGGGGGCCAAACGACCGTTAGCCTGAGCCGCACGGTGGCAGGCTCAACCACGATCGGCGTATCCGGCTCAGTACCAACCAGCAAGCCGCTGAGCCAAACACTATGTCGAGCAGGCGGCGGCGCCTTATCTGCCGCAGCGTGCACCATTAACTTTTCTGACAGCGGCCTGGTCTTCAGTGTGGCTGATGCTATCGCCAATCAGACTGAACAGAACATTCAGCTTAGTGCTGTGCGCAAAGATAACGCCAGCCAGCAATGTGTGCCGGCGTTTGCTAATGTCAGCCGGAATATCGCATTTTGGAGCGACTACATTACACCGGGTCCGGCCGGACGGGTTGCCAGTTTGCCGGTGACAGTAAACGCTGTTAATGCCGGTACAGC
>JBFKFH010000134.1:0-9019 GCA_041618685.1 Rheinheimera sp. | reverse complement strand
TGATGATAGTTACGGATGCAATGTCACCAGTAGGTACCGATGACACCGAATTCGATTTTTTCGATGGTAAGGTAGTGCGTAGCGGCAACAAGCTAACTAATGCTGCAGGAGCACTGGCCGGTTCCGTACTGGATATGGCGGCTGCCGTGCAGTATGCCATCACGGTGCTAGATGTCAGCCCGGCACAGGCACTGCGCATGGCGTCACTGTACCCGGCTCAGTTTTTATCGCTGCCGCTGGGCGGGCGTATTGTTCCCGGTGCCAATGCAGATGTCATTTTGCTTAACCAACAATGGCAGGTACAGGCCAGCTGGATTAAAGGCCGGCAGGTATTCAGCGCGGTTTAACGCAACACCGCGCGTTTTAACGAAACAGCCGCGGGCCATAAAAATAATAGCAATAACACTAACGGGGAACGACGATGGAAGTAAGCGCTGAGCAGGCAAAATTAAGAAGCAGTGTCGTGCCAATGGCAATTGTAGCGATGCTGTTTTTTGTGCTGGGATTTGCCACCTGGTTAAATGGCTCGTTAATGCCTTACCTAAAGCAAATGCTGCAGTTAACGCCAGTGCAGGCGTCATTGGTGGTGTTCTCGTTTTATATTGCTGTTACGTTTACCGCATTGCCATCAGCGTGGTTAATTCGCAAGGTGGGTTACAAAAATGGTATGGCGTTGGGCATGGCTACCATGATGCTAGCTGGCTTGTTGTACATTCCGGCCGCGCAAAGCCAGACCTATGCCCTGTTTTTGCTGGCACAGTTGGTGATAGGTGCCGGCCAAACCCTGCTGCAAACCGCAGTTAACCCCTATGTCGTAAAAATTGGCCCGGAAGAAAGTGCGGCGGTGCGCATCAGCATCATGGGTATTCTGAATAAAACCGCCGGTGTGGTTGCACCCATTGTGTTTACGGCGTTAATGGCTAACAGTTTTGTCGCCGAGCCGGATACTGCGTTAACGGTGACACAGATAGATGAAATGGCTGCCAGTCTGGTATTGCCGTATTTGGGGCTGGCTATGTTTTTAGCCTTACTGGCGCTGGCAGTAAAATTGTCACCTTTACCAGAACTGGCACAGGAAGGCAGCAGTGCCAAGAGCAAAGGCCAGTTAAAAGCGACACTGGCTCGCCCCGGGTTGGCGCTGGGTGTGCTGGCACTGTTTTTCTACGTCGCCGTAGAGGTGATTGCCGCTGACACCATAGGTTTGTTTGCGCTGTCACTTGGCGTGGAACGCTATACAGTAATGACGTCTTACACCATGGGTTGCATGGTATTGGGCTATATATTAGGCATTTTGCTGATCCCGCGCTTTTTATCTCAACAAGCTGCACTGGCTGTTTCTGCCGTGCTGGGAGTAATTCTAACGTTGGCTATCGTGCTGGGCGATACCTCGTCTTATAGTATTGCCAATGCGGTACTAGTGCCATATGGCGGCACAGCGTTACCCGATACCCTGCTATTGATAGCGGTGTTGGGCCTGGCGAATGCAATCGTCTGGCCCGCCGTTTGGCCATTGGCATTGTCGGGGCTGGGCGCGCTGACCAGCACCGGATCTGCGTTGCTGATAATGGGGATTGCCGGCGGGGCTTTTGGTCCGTTATTGTGGGGTTGGGCCAGCGGTACAGGCCTGGGCGAGCAGGGTGCGTATTTGGTTATGCTGCCTTGTTATGTGTTTATTCTGTTTTACGCGGTGAAAGGTCACAAACTGACACGATGGAAAGCCTGAAGCCAGGCTGTTGTCAGCGCAGGCTGTTTTCATATTGCTAACAGGCCTGCGCATAACTGGTTCAAAAACGATATTCCCAGCTCAGCGCCAGGCTGCCTCGCTTAATACGCAGCTCTGGCTGCGGTGATTTATCGAAGGCCCGGCCTTCAATACTTAGTAAGCCATTGAACAGTGGCTGGCGATACTCCAACCTTAATTGCCAGTTCTGCAGTGTTGAACTGGCAGAAATAAATTGGCCGCGTAACACACTTAGCGCCCAGCTATAGCCATCAAATGTTTGGTAACGGTAGCCTGCAGACAGCACTCTGGCGTCTGCGCCATAACCGCTGCCAATCACCCGGCCGTATCGCCGGTAGCCTTGTGGATAAATATCACCCTCATAAGCACAGTCACCGGCCTGGCTGGCATCCTGGCAACGAATATAGCTGTCTGACCATTCCAGATTAACAGTATGTACCGCGCTGTCGCTGCCCCAAAATGTACGTACACCGTAAAGTTGCAGAGGCTTACTCAGGTTGTTGCCGCTATTGTCATCGGCCAGCTCAGTGTAAAAACTCAATGGCTGGTTAAATAAGGTAGTGTGCCAGGTCAGGTCAAGCGCGGCCAGATTGTCTGAGTTGTTGTCATCGCTCAATAGCAGCATATCAGTGAAGGCACCAAGGCCATTGTCTAATGTATCTGCATCACCGCCCCACTGGCTAATGCGCGATAGGCCTAACTCCAGCTGCGGCAGCGGCCGCGCTGAAAAGCGGGCACCGAAATGTTTAATTTGCCCGGGTTGGCTGCTATGTTCGCCCTGGCCTACAAAAGCGGTAATACTCCAGGGGCCCAGCCAGCTAAACAACACACTGTCACTGGCTTGCCAGCTATGACGGCTTAACCGCAGTGATGGCACTGGCCGGGCATTATTGCTGACGAGCAGCGCAGTTTGCTGGCCCGGGCCCCACCACAAAGCTTGCTGGTCCAGCGCCAGTACCCAGTTACCGGCGATCAGCGCCATATAACTGCCATCCAACGTCAGGTCCTGTCCGGTTTTGTCGGCATCCTGTTTTCGATAATTGACTTGTGTTCTGGCGGCCCAGTTATCGCCCAGGTATTCCTTAAATACTGCGGCGCTGGCCTGCTCAAAATAGCTCTCGCCGAAACTCTGATACAACGACGGATCTGAACTGGCTTTGAGCTTAATACCCGCTATATAGCTGCGCTGATTCGCGTGCAATGCCGAACGCACATGCGCTAATGCGAAACGTAATTCTGCAGTGGGTTGCTGCTGGGCGTTGGCTAAATCGATAGCGATGTTTTTCCACATCAACGGATAGGTATTAACCGGTCCGGTAATAACACCGGCATGAGCCAGTGTTTGCAGCGATTGGCGCAGATAATTATCTGTGGTGTCTATCCAGGGCGCAGCACTTAGCGGCAGCGCGAACAATAAAGCGCTTAATAACGCCGGTTTAACTTTCATAATTTCAATGTGGCTTTTAGCGCATGTTCAACATGAACCGGCACAAAACTGGAAACATCACCGCCATGGCGGCAAACTTCTTTTACCAGCGTAGAAGAGATAAAGGTATTTTTTTCCGACGGGGTCATAAAAATGCTATCCAGGGCCGGGTTTAACTGGCGGTTCATACTGGCAAGCTGAAATTCATACTCAAAATCTGCAACTGCCCGTACACCGCGGATCAGCACCTGGGCGGACTGATCCTCAGCAAACTTAGCCAGCAAGCCGGAAAAGCCAATTACGCTGACATTGTTAATGTCTGCAAATGCCTGCTGAGCTAAGGCTACCCGTTGCTGCAAGCTGAACAGCGGTTGCTTGCTGGGGTTAGCGGCTACACCGACAATAACACTATCAAACAGTCGCGCCGCGCGCTGCACCAAATCAGCATGTCCATTTGTTAACGGGTCGAAGGTGCCTGGGTAAATAGCTTTAATTTTCATTATATTAACAGCGATCCTTGGCGAAGGTGAAATGCCAGCTACGTGGCGACTAGAGTTTTTAGTCAATTTGGCGTTACTATAGCAAATTAATTTAGCTAACAATAAGCCTGTTTCGCAGATGGAAAAGAAGTTAAGAACCAAAGACAGAATTCTGCAAGCCAGTATTGAGCTGTTTAATCAGGTGGGAGAGCGCCAGGTCACAACCAACCATATAGCGGCGCACTTAGGCATTAGCCCGGGCAACCTGTACTACCATTTTCGCAATAAAGAAGACATTGTCCGGCAGATTTTTAAAGAGTACGCCAAGCTGCTGGAAACCCGTATTAAGCCACCATCAGATAAAGCGGAAGCGCTGGATGTGCTGGCCAGTTATTTGGACGCGGTGTTTGAGCTGATGTGGCGGTTTCATTTTTTCTACGCCAACCTGCCAGACATTTTATCGCGTGATCCGGCACTGCAGCAGGACTATCAGCTGGTACAGCAGGGGGTGTTGTCCCGGGTAACGGCGGTGCTGACTGCACTAAAAAAATCTGAAGTGATACAGATTGATGATGAAGACATTACTGATCTGGCCCACAGTATTAAATTATTAGTGACGTTCTGGGTCAGCTATCTGAAAACCCAGGCGCCGGATAAAAACATTGACCGCTCCAGTGTGTATCAGGGCGTATTAAAGGTGTTACTGCTGTTTAAGCCCTATGCCACAGAGCAGGCAAAACCCCGGATCAGCCGTTTGCAGCAACATTACGCCGCACTGGCTGGCTGATATTCGCTATAGTTGTAGGCTAAACTTTACAACAGCAGGTCTGAACAGCGTCATTGTTAACGTAAAAGCGCTGCAGGTCTGCGCTATTCGTTTTACAATGACGCCGTTTTTTCTGTTCCCTTACCCCCCGCAACAGGAGGCTTTATGCGCAACGGCGCTTTTCTGCAGCATTTACAACAACAAATCGAAGATGTTACCGCAGAAGGTTTATACAAAGCAGAGCGTATTATTACGTCACAGCAGCAAGCCAGTGTCAGTGTGGCGGGCCAGCAGGTATTAAATTTTTGTGCAAACAACTACTTGGGTCTGGCCAATCATCCTGATCTGATTGCTGCAGCACAACAAGGTTTAACCAGTCATGGCTTCGGTATGGCATCAGTCCGGTTTATTTGTGGTACCCAGGATATTCACAAAACGCTGGAGCAAAACATCAGTGCGTTTTTAGGCACCGAAGACACCATTTTATATTCATCGTGTTTTGACGCTAACGGTGGATTGTTCGAAACGATTTTAGGTGCCGAAGATGCGGTTATTTCGGATGCATTGAATCATGCCTCTATTATTGATGGCGTGCGTTTGTGTAAAGCCAAACGGTATCGTTACGGCAACAACAATATGGCGGAGCTGGAAGCGCAGTTACAACAGGCGGATGCAGACGGTGCGCGCTTTAAGTTAATTGCCACAGATGGCGTGTTTTCAATGGACGGCGTGATAGCCAATTTGCAGGGCGTATGTGATCTGGCTGACAAATACGGTGCTATGGTGATGGTAGATGACAGCCATGCCGTTGGGTTTGTTGGAAAGCATGGCCGTGGTACGCATGAGTACTGCGATGTTATGGACCGGGTAGATATTATTACCGGTACCCTGGGTAAAGCCATGGGCGGTGCGTCAGGCGGCTATACTTCGGGCAAAAAAGAGGTCATTGAATGGCTGCGGCAGCGCTCACGGCCGTACTTGTTCTCTAACTCGCTGGCGCCGGCTATTGTAACGGCATCAATTAAAGTGCTGGAAATGTTGCAGCAGGGTGATGCGCTGCGGGCCAAGCTGTGGCAAAACGCAGATTATTTCCGCGAAAAAATGTCAGCGGCGGGCTTTACGCTGGCCGGGAAAGACCATGCCATTATTCCGGTCATGCTAGGCGATGCCAAAATTGCCGCAGAAATGGCAAAACGCATGCTGGCTGAAGGGATCTACGTGGTAGGTTTCTCCTTTCCGGTGGTGCCCAAAGGCCAGGCGCGCATCCGTACGCAAATCTCTGCCGCACACACTACAGAGCAGCTGGATAAAGCAATAGCAGCCTTTATCCGTATTGGTAAAGACATGGGCGTGATCGCATAAGGGCGGGGCGTAACAATGAAAGCACTAGCAAAGTTAAAGGCACAGCCAGGCATATGGCAAACTGAAGTTGAAAAGCCAGAAGTCGGGCCGAATGATGTGTTAATACGCATTAAGAAAACCGCCATTTGTGGCACTGATGTGCATATTTATAAATGGGATGAATGGGCGCAAAACACCATACCGCATGGCATGGTGGTGGGGCATGAATATGTCGGTGTAATTGAAGGCATGGGCTCTGAAGTGCGCGGATTTGCTGTTGGTGACCGGGTATCCGGTGAAGGCCATATTACCTGCGGTTATTGTCGTAACTGTCGGGCAGGGCGGGTACATTTATGCCGCAATACTATCGGTGTGGGTGTAAACCGGCCGGGCTCTTTCGCTGAATATCTGGTGATACCAGCCTATAATGCCTTCAAATTGCCGGACAATATTCCGGATAACATCGCCGCCATTTTTGACCCTTTTGGCAACGCCGTACATACCGCGTTATCGTTTGATTTGGTCGGTGAAGATGTACTGATCACCGGTGCTGGCCCAATTGGTATTATGGCAGCGGCTGTCGCCCGCCATGTTGGTGCCCGTCATGTGGTTATTACCGATGTAAATGCATACCGGCTGGAACTGGCAGTAAAAATGGGCGCCACCAGGGCGGTTGACGTCAGCAAGCAAAACCTCAAAGAGGTGATGCAAGAGCTTGGTATGACCGAAGGTTTCGATGTCGGGTTGGAAATGTCAGGCGTGCCCAGTGCGTTTCGCAGCATGCTCGATACCATGAACCACGGCGGTAAAATCGCGATGTTAGGCATTCCGCCCTCCGATATGGCCGTAGATTGGAACAAAGTAATTTTTAAAGGCCTGGTGATTAAAGGCATTTATGGTCGTGAAATGTTCGAAACCTGGTACAAAATGGCCAGTCTGATCCAGTCGGGATTAGATTTAACGCCAATAGTGACACATGAAATGCCGATGGCAGATTTTCAGCAGGGATTTGACATTATGTGCTCTGGTCAGTCAGGTAAAGTGATCCTGAACTGGTGATAATTTTTATGCACAGCAAAAATGCGAACTTCGGTTCGCATTTTTTTTGTCTGTATATTTACCAGCTTATTACTTCACTGCGCTGCCAGCCTGTTTAATTTCTTCATAATTTATTGATATGTATAGCTTTAACAAGTTGGATTGCTTTATGCATTGTCCGACGCGCAAATTATTGCATTTACTAAATCAATAACAAAATCCAGAGGTATATCCATGTTGAAGTCCATTTTATTCGCCGCCGCCACGGTTGTGTTAAGCAGCTTTGCCCTACCCCAGGTTGCTCAAGCTACGCCTATCATTACGCAGGAGTTCTTGTTTGACGACGGTAGCAGTTTTGGTGTGCTGTCAGTTGATATCAACAACATTGACGAGTTCGGCAATGTGCTGCAATGGGAAGTGTTTGAGTTGTTTGGTATGGCGATGGGTGAAAGCTTTTTCTTTATCGCAGAGTTCGACCCGGCTGATTTATTTGCTGGTTTCAGTTTCTTTAGTTTTGACGTGAATGATGCCTCGGGATCGTTCGCATTCCAGGGTTTTTGGGATACCGGTTTTGGTTTACTGGATATCTATACCACTGACGGTGAATTTGTTGATGCCGGTAACTTTGTGCTGGGTGAAGCCAGTGTCAACGTGCCTGCGCCAGGCACCGTATTCTTACTGCTAGCCGGCATGGGTGGTTTGTTATTACGCCGCCGCGTTTAACCTGATACAGAATATGTTATCAAAGTGTCAGCTTATTATACTTGGGTGATACCTTGATTTAACATTTGTAAGTGTTTGTTATTGGTAGTGTTGTAGGTGGCGACTGGTAACTTGCACTGATGTAACAACTGCATTTTATTAGTAAAAAGTGTCAGCATTTTATACGGACGCTGTAGAGAGGCTTTACACTTTTTTGCTGCCAGCAACGGTAATACAAACCTCAGTAAATCTTTGAAAGCGCGTTGCGAAAGATAACAATAATCGGAGAATATAGATGCAACTTAATAAAATTATGTCCAGGACGGCAATCGCCGTTGCGATGGCAGTTGGCGCGGTCCACGCCCAGCAAATGAACAACCCCTACGAAATTGACATTGACAGTGCCCAGCTGCAGCAGGCATCTGATGATACTAGCCTGGCACCGTATATTGTGCAGGTTAAAGGTAAAAGTGGCGTAGAGCAGGCGCAAGAATTGGGCGAGTTGTTGCCAGCGCGCAATGCCGTCACCAAAGCGTTAAACCGCTATAACTCATCTTCTATCCGGATGCAGAATTACACCAATAGCCTGAAGTCATTGCATCAGCATCTGGCAGCCCAGGTTGGTACAGACAAATTATTGTATTCATACACCCACACCTTTAACGGTTTTTCGGCAAAAATGACCGCAGCGCAGGCTGAAGCATTGCGTAATAACCCAAATGTTTCTGGTGTGTGGCGTGACGAAGCGCAGCAAATAACAACATCGAACACCCCGGCATTTTTAGGTCTGACCGGTACGCCGGATGGTTTACATACCATGGGCGTAAAAGGTGAAGACGTAGTTATCGGTGTGGTTGATACCGGTATTTGGCCAGAGCACCCAAGCTTTGCTGACGATGGCTCTTATGCGCCGTTGTCAGGCTGGGAAGGGACTTGTGACACAGGTGAAGATGCGGCATTTAGCTGTAATAACAAACTTATCGGTGCCCGTTATTTCAAAAACTCTTTTGAAAGTGTTTATGCCATTCAGCCTGGTGAGTTTATTTCACCACGTGACGCGGACAACCACGGTACTCATACCGCCTCTACTGCAGGTGGTAATGAGGGCGTGACCGCTGTATTCAACGGTACGCCGGTAGCAACCGTATCAGGTATCGCACCGCGCGCACGGGTGGCAATGTATAAAGCCTGCTGGAACAGTAGCTATGTTAGTCCGGCCGGCGTTGCTGAACGCGGTTGTTTCTATGGTGATACCATGGCAGCAATTGATCAGGCGGTAGCCGACGGTGTTGACGTAATCAACTATTCTATTGGTGGCAGTTTAACTGACTTAACCACGGCGGCGGCAGCAGCGAAACTGCGAGCAGCACAAGCTGGTGTTTTTGTGGCAGTGTCGGCAGGCAATAGCGGCCCGGGTGCAGGGACTGTAGGCACACCAGCGCCATGGGTAACGACAGTAGCGGCATCAACCTATGATGGCACCACTGTTGCTAACGGTATCGAAGTGACGGCAGGCGCATTGCAAG
>JBFKFH010000133.1:0-9039 GCA_041618685.1 Rheinheimera sp. | reverse complement strand
GGTGACTAATTTGTCGGTAGCATCACCACAGCCTACCACAGCCGGAATACCCAGCTCACGGGCAATAATTGCCGCATGGCAAGTACGGCCGCCGCGATTGGTTACAATGGCGGATGCGCGTTTCATTATCGGTTCCCAATCCGGATCGGTCATGTCTGTTACCAACACATCTCCGGGCTGGATTTGGTCCATCTGTTCAATGCCTTTTAGCACTTTGGCAGTGCCGCTACCAATACGTTGCCCTATTGCACGGCCTTCTACCAGCACGGCGGCTTTATCCAGCAGCTGAAAGCGCTCCATGCTGTTGCTGTCTTCACGGCTTTTAACGGTTTCCGGTCGCGCCTGCACAATATACAGTTTGCCGTCATTACCGTCTTTGGCCCACTCAATGTCCATGGCCCGGCCATAATGCGATGCGATAATTACAGCCTGTTTAGCCAACTCTTCGACTTCGGCATCGGTTAGTGAAAACTGCCGGCTGCGCTTTGGCTCAATGTCGATCACTTTAACTTGCTTGCCGTGGCCCTGTTCACCGGAGTACACCATCTCCACTTTTTTACTGCCCAGATTGCGTTTAACTACAGCTGGCCGCCCTGTCGCCAGCGTTGGCTTATGCACATAGAATTCATCCGGGTTAACCGCACCCTGTACCACCATTTCACCTAAGCCGTAAGATGAGGTAATAAACACCACATCCTCAAAACCCGACTCGGTGTCGATACTAAACATCACGCCGGAGGACGCTAAGTCAGAGCGCACCATTTTTTGTACACCAGCAGATAACGCTACCCCACGATGGTCATAGCCCTGATGCACCCGATATGAAATAGCACGGTCATTAAACAGTGAGGCAAAAACATGTTTTATCGCAACGATAACAGCGTCATAACCACGTACGTTTAAAAACGTTTCCTGCTGGCCGGCAAAAGAAGCATCAGGCATATCTTCTGCGGTGGCTGAGGATCTTACTGCAAAAGACACATCATGGGCGGCGTCCGGATGCAGCTGTGTGTACGCGTCGCGAATCGCCTGTTCTAATTCTGGCTGAAACGGCGTATCTATTACCCATTGCCGGATCTGCGCCCCGGCTTTAGCCAGTGCGGTAACATCATCGACGTCCAGGCCGTCCAGTAGTTGATAAATGCGCTCGTTAACGCCACTTTGTTCAAGAAATTGATTAAAGGCGTAAGCCGTAGTGGCAAAGCCACCCGGCACCTGAACACCTGCATTAGCCAGATTACTGATCATTTCACCTAAAGAGGCATTTTTGCCACCCACGCGATTAACATCATGCATTCCCAGATTTTCATACCAAATCACAAATTCTTGCACAGTTCGTCTCCAATTTTTGTCGTGTGGCGTGTAAGCTTACAGCTTGCGTTACAAGGCCAGCTGATTTTACACTGGCGACAGTGTTAATTAAAACCTTAATTTTCAATGTAATTTTATAACAACAAAACGGAGCTACAGTGCGAACAGCCTTTTATATCTCTGACGGAACAGCGATAACCGCTGAGGTGTTCGGTCATGCCTTACTTACTCTTTTCCCTGCACAATTTGAGCATATAACCATTCCTTTTGTTGAAACGCCTGAGATGGCTGAGCAGGTAAAGCTGCGTATTGACGATCGTTATAAAACCACAGGCCAGCGGCCGTTAATCTTTCAAACCTTCGTCGATGACACCCTTAGACAGATCATTAATAGCAGCAACGGTGTCTGTTACGACTTTTTAAATGCTTTTGTTGAGCCAATACAGCGGGAAATTGGTGTAGCACCAGTGCCCAAAACTCACCGCACGCACAGTATTCATGAACAAACCTATGATTTTCGTATTGATGCGGTAAATTTCGCCCTGGCTAATGATGATGGTTCTAATCTGAAGAACTTCGACCAGGCCGATATTATTCTGGTTGGGGTAAGCCGTTCTGGTAAAACGCCCACCAGCCTGTATCTGGCATTGCAGTACGGTATTAAGGCGGCGAATTATCCGTTTGTCGAAGAAGATATGGAGCAATTGAGTCTGCCAGACGTACTGGCGCGCAATAAAAGCAAGCTGTTCGGTTTAACCATTACCGCACAGCGTTTAAGCCAAATTCGTGAGCAACGCAGGGCAAATAGCCGTTATGCCTCACTCAGGCAATGTCAGCTTGAGCTGGCGGAGGTTGAACGGCTGTATAACCGGGAGCAGATCCCATTTTTGAACTCGACACATTTATCTATAGAAGAAATTTCTGCCAAAATTATCGCCAGTACAGGTCTGAAACGGCGTAAGTATTGAGTATCGCAGGACTAAGATTGCTGTTGGCTTAGTTGTAGTAATTGCCTGGCAGTTAGTGACAACGGCGCTCCGCCTTCCAGCTTCTTAATTTGTTCAACCAGCAAGCTGTTCACTGGTGTAGGCAGCTGATAAAGCTGTCCAAGCCGCACTACGGCACCATTTAAAAACATAATTTCGGTGCGCTTATGAGCCTGAATGTCATCCCACATCGATGAGCGTGCCAGAGCGTCAACTGGCAATATAGCCCAGACTGCATATTTAAACAGCAGTGTAGGCAAGCGCAAAAAACATGGTATTACGCTATTAGGTAGGCGGGTATAGCGTACAGGTTTGACACCGGCTTTAGAACAAATCGCCAGCCATTCCTGCATTGCGCGGCTAAGCAACAAACGGTAATCCCGATCCAGCAACTGCTGTTGCAACGGCACGCTACTAATGGCATCTAACGCATTATTTAAATTAAGTAATAATTTGCCATATTCAGCAGCGGTAATGTCCTGGCAACGTTCCACCGGCAGGCAAAGCCGGTTAAATACATCAATAACATAGTTAACAACGGGTGAAGTGGTTTGCTGCCAGATAATGCTGCCCGAATTGGCTCGATGAAACTGGCCTGCCCGATGGCGCACAACATTAAATGGCACTATGGCGCGCAATACCGGGTTTGCCAGATCCTGATTGAGCATTTCACCAATGCCAATGCCGTTTTGCAGGGCGACAACAGGCACTTCTGGTCGCAAAAATCGCTTTAATTGTGTCAGCAAAGGGATCAGCGCGGTGGCTTTTACCGTCAATAACACCAGATCGCATTCAATCAAACTATTTAGTGAGCTATAAAAAGCTACCGGCTGGGCGAAATAGGTATGATAATCACAGGAAGTCACACTGAGGCCATGCGCCGCCAGTTCCAACGCGGTAGTTTCGCGACCGAAAAATTTCACATCCAGCATACTGTCCTGGCACAAATGTGCGCCAAGAAAGCAGCCAATGCTACCGGCACCCAGAATGCCAACGCAATAACGCTGACCAGCTGTTGCGCGCTGGCCATCGTCATCTGTTGCCTGTAGTCCTGCTTGCACTTGCGCTCCTTATGAGCGCGTTGTTATTTACGCGCCGTGCGTAGAGTATCGGCAATCAGGAAGGCTAATTCCAGTACCTGGTCCGCATTTAACCGTGGATCGCACTGGGTGAAGTAACGTTTGCTTAAATCGTTTTCGCTTAAGCCGTATGCGCCACCGGTACATTCAGTAACATGTTCGCCGGTCATTTCCAGATGAATACCACCAGCATGGCTGCCTTCCGCCTTATGTACGGCAAAGAAGTTACGTATTTCGCGTAATATCGCTTCAAAATCGCGGGTTTTGTAGTCATTACTCGCCTTTACGGTATTACCGTGCATCGGGTCTGAACTCCAGACTACTTTACGTCCTTCCTGCTGCACCTTACGTACCAAAGCCGGTAGTTTATCAGCCAGTTTGTCGGCGCCCATGCGCGTGATAAGTGTTAGCCGCCCTGCTACGTTGTTCGGATTAAGTGCGTCTATCAACCGGATCAGTTCATCAGGTTGCATACCCGGGCCAACTTTCACGCCAACCGGATTATGGATGCCGCGGAAAAACTCTATGTGCGCATGGTCCAATTGTCGTGTGCGCTCTCCAATCCAAACCATATGAGCGGAACAATCGTACCAGTCACCGGTTAACGAATCGCGCCGGGTCAACGCCTCTTCATAATTCAGCAGTAAGGCTTCATGCGAGGTGTAAAGCTGGGTTTCGCGGATTGACGGTGAGTTTTGGCCGGTAATGCCACAAATTTCCATAAAACGCAGCGCTTCCTGAATACGCTGTGCCACGTCATGATAACGCTCTTTCAACGGATTTGATTCGACAAAACCCAGGTTCCATTTGCTGACCTGATGCAAGTCAGCCAACCCGCCCTGCGCAAATGCGCGTAGCAGATTTAATGTCGCGGCGGAATGGTGATACGCCGTGGTTAACCGATTGGCATCCGGTTCCCGCGCAGCGGCAGTAAATTCAGAGCTGTTTACGATATCGCCACGATAACTGGGCAGCGATATGCCACCGATTGTTTCTAAATCACTGGAACGCGGCTTTGCATACTGCCCTGCCATACGGGCAACTTTGACTACCGGCAAACCGCCGGCAAAGGTTAGCACCACTGCCATCTGCAGTAATACTTTAAAGGTGTCGCGAATTTTCGGTGCGTTAAAATCGTTAAAACTTTCCGCACAATCACCGCCCTGCAGCAAAAACCCTTCGCCATTGGCAACCTGACCAAGCTGACTAAACAGATCCCGCGTTTCCTGAGCAAAAACCAGCGGCGGATATTTATGTAGTTGCTGTTCTACGCGTTGCAGCAAGTCCCGATCTTTATAGCTTGGTTGCTGCTGGATCGGCAGGTTGCGCCAACTTTGAGGCGTCCAGGTGGTCACGATGATTTTCCTACATTATGAGAATACCCCAGCAAGTTATAGACTTCTGGACGTAAATTCAATGCTGGTTTTGGCATAATTTATGACATTTTGCTTGGTTGCGGGAAAACTGACGATGTTTTACTCAATTTTACGGCTATCAGCCTCTCCCGGCTTGCTGTAACTGTGTTAACAGGCCATCGCAGCCTTGTTCAATTAACTGCAAAACCAGCGAAAACCCACGACTGCCACCATAATAGGGATCAGGCACTTCGCTAACATCGGGAAACTGCGGATGATACTGTAAAAACAGTTGCAGTTTATGCTGCAATGGCGACGGGCAGCGCTGACGTAGCGCTTGTAGGTTATCATTGTCCATGGCGAGGATCAGATCATAGTAAGCAAAATCACTATCTTGAACCGGGCGAGAGATGATGCCGTCAAACTGATAGCCTGCCGCCTGCCCTTCGCGCACGCTGCGCGGATCGGGCATCGCACCACGATGAGACGCACTGGTGCCGGCCGACTCTATTTCAACGTGTTTAGCCTGCTCTGCGGCTTTGTGCCGCATAACCGCATGGGCCGTAGGAGAGCGACAGATATTGCCAAGACAAACAAATAATATTTTATCCACAATAAAACCCCAAATTGTAACAACAGACAATGCTAGCACGCTTTAAAGTCGCGGTTAAATGGTTGCATTAAAACCATGTCAGGTACAGTATACGCAACAAAAGGATAGCGATTTAGCCGTATTCAGAGGTAAAGCTGATGGATAAGTTTAGTAAACTTATCGTACTGACAGAACATGGATCCCGCCACAGCCTGACGATACTGGCACAATCGGCTGGCATCGACGTTGAACAGCAAAGCAAGATTGATTTTTTATTCGGTGGCAAGGTAAGAGCGGGCACGTTACTGGCCTGTCCGTACAGCAATGTCGACCTGAACAAAAAAGCCATATCTGGCGAGTTGCAGTACTTACTGCAGAAAACACCACTATTTTTATATCAGGCCGAGCGTAGCTTAGTTGAACCATTCCATGCACTGTCTGCCGGAATTCGCGGTGTAATATTTCGTGATGAACAACCCGAACGGGTAATGAACGCGTTAAAAACGATGATGGCCGGTGAGCTATATTATGCCCGGCCGGTCATGTCGGCATTGTTAGATCTATTACTGACACAAGATCTCGCGCGCCGCACAGAACCCTTACTACTGCCAGAAGAAACGTCGTTAACCAAACAGGAAACGCGCATAGTTCAATTGGTAGCGCAAGGTGCTCGCAATAAAGAGATTGCCGGAAATCTGAACATCAGCGCCCATACGGTAAAAGCGCATTTATCCGCGATTTTTCGTAAAACCCAATGCCGTAATCGCGTGGAGTTGTTGCGCTGGGCACAGCAGCCATCACCACCGCCTTCGTCTTAGCAGTTCAAACTTCGCTGATCTTCTGTTTAACCACAGCCGTAGATTAGCAGACACAAGATGATAGGCTTAATGATTGATGTATTTCTGGTTGCAGTTCTGCAGTCGGCGGTTAGTATTAGTCTTTGCCGCCTAAATGCAGTTTGGAGACACCATGTTAGCGCCGTTACTTAAAGTAGAACTTAGCCTTAATCAGGTGATCCTGGGCAAAAACAGTCAAATTCGTCTTGCGTTATGCTGCTTGCTGGCAGAAGGACATTTATTGCTGGAGGACTTACCTGGCATGGGCAAAACGACGCTGGCCCATGCGCTGGCGAACAGTCTGGGGTTAAGTTATCGTCGGGTGCAATTTACCAGCGATTTGCTGCCTGGCGATTTAGTCGGACTGAATATATATGACGCCCGCTCTCAACAGTTTCGCTTTCAGGCCGGACCGGTATTCAGTCAGGTGCTATTAGCCGATGAAATAAACCGTGCCAGTCCGAAAACGCAAAGTGCGCTGCTCGAAGCCATGGAAGAAAAGCAGGTCTCAATCGATGGCGAAACCCGAGCTTTACCGAAACCTTTTTTTGTTATCGCCACACAGAACCCACTGTTTCATGCCGGTACCTCAGCGTTGCCGGAATCGCAGCTCGATCGTTTTATGTTCAGGCTTTCATTGGGTTTTCCTGATCGCCAGGCTGAGCATCAATTACTCCAGCGCGACAGCAGTACATCGCGCTTAGAATTGCTGACCGACAAGCTAGATACAGAACAGCTGCGCGCTTTACAATTGCAGGTGCCGCTCGTCAAGGCGTCTGATGCGCTGATCGATTACCTGCTGTCACTGGTTGACAACAGCCGGCACCGTACCGACATGCTGCCGTTATCACCACGGGCATCAAAAGCGATATTACGCGCCGCCAAAGCTTTTGCACTTATTAACCAGCGTGACTATGTCACAGCAGATGACGTGCAGCAGGTATTTCCCTATGTGGCGGAACACCGGCTTGACCCGGCATCGGCCGCGCAGGAAAGCCGGTTAAGCCAGCTGTTATTACAACAAACACCATGCCCGCTGTGACAACAAAGCACTGGCTGTACCAACGCTACTGGCGCTTTATTAGCCGTTATCTGGATAAGCGTCAACCGGCGGCGACCAAAGTTAAGCTGGTTCAGAAGTTAATTTTTATTCTGCCAAGCCGCTATGGCTGGTGGTTCTTGTTACTGATCATACTGTTGTATCTGCTGGGCACAAACTATCAGAACAATCTGATCCTGCTGCTGAGCTATTTGTTACTCAGCCTGTTTCTGTTCAGCATTGCAATGTGTTACCACAATATGAGCGGTTTAACTTTATGCTGCAACAACGTGGCAGAGGGGTATGCCCAGCAGCAGATCGACGCACTAATCACACTGTCATCAAAAAAACAGCACTTTATGCTACGGTTTAATTTTGTCGGCCAACCGCTACCGGTGGTACTGCAACAGCTTCCGGCAGCAGTTAGCTTAAGCCTGACAGCACAGCGTCGCGGCAAATACGCGCTGCCGCGTATAAAGATAAGCAGCCAATACCCATTTGGCCTGTGGCAAGCCTGGAGCTATATTGCGCTGGAGCAACATTATTGGGTTTATCCGGCCGCCGCATCTCACAGCCGGCAAACTTCGGGCGTTATGCCGGCGATAAAGCAACAACGGATTGTCCCCAGCAGTGATAACTTAATGCCCTATCGCAGTGGCGATAGTTTGCGTAATCTGGTTTGGAAACGGCTGGCGCGCGATCCGGCTAATCCGGTGGTACGCCAACAGCATAGTGCACCAGAAACTGAACCCAATTGGGTTGTTGTCGCCCCCGCCAGCGGCGATGCTCTGGAGCGGGCACTGTGTCAGGCTTGTCGCCAGCTGCTGACATTAGAACAAGCCGGTGAGCGTTACGGTTTACAGTTGCCCCATTTGACGGTGCCATTATCGTCAGGCCCGGCCCACTTGCAACGCTGCTTACAGGAGCTGGCATTGTGCTGATCGCAAAACCCGTCATATTGCTGTGGGCCGGATTGCAAATTGGCTTGCTTCTGCTGCTACAGCAAGCTTTTGCCGGCTGGATCATCGGCTTATTTATCAGCTTACTGCTGTATAAAATAGTCAGTACCCTGTCCGGTAAAGCGGCTCTGAGCCTGTTACAGGTTAATCTGCTGGCCGGTACTATTGCTTTGGCACTGCTATTTAACCTGAAGCAGGCCGGCATCCTGCATTTTATGCTGCAAATTCTGACGCTGGCAGCGCTCTCACGTTTGCTGGCGCTAAAACATATGTATGATGCCCGCCAACTGGTCTGGGTGCATTATTTTCTGATTGGCAGTTGCTTTATTTTACATCAGGACATTGTACTGGCATTGATAATACTGCTGGCGTTGGGAGTGAACCTGTATGGCCATTACCGGCTATTTGCGCCTGTGAGTGCACCGGTTCAGTGGCCAGCAGCCGGTCGCAGCCTGTTGATCATTTTGCCACTGTGGCTGTTGATGTTTTTGTTGTTTCCACGGTTACCTCCCTTTTGGCAGATCCCCAACGCTAAGGTTGCCAGTACCGGGCTTAGTGATAGCCTGGATCCTGGGAGTATTGAGCAACTGGTACAAGATGACAGTCTGGCATTTCGGGTGGAGTTTAGCGGCTCTTTGCCGGAGAAATCAGAACTCTACTGGCGGGCGCGGTTATACGAGCAGTTCGATGGCCGTAGCTGGCTGGTAGCGCCTGTACGAAAAAATACTATCAGAGCAAGTCAAAGCGTTACGGCTGACAGCAGTGCGGTGCAATATCGGATTATCGCTGAGGCCAGTCAGCAAAGACTGCTCTATGCGTTGCCTCAGCCTCACAGTACCAGTAACAATGTGTTTATTACCCCAGCCGGACTCATCAGCAGTG
>JBFKFH010000132.1:0-9045 GCA_041618685.1 Rheinheimera sp. | reverse complement strand
AGGTGTCGATACTGCGGGCAACGTTTTCCACGGTTTCACCCATCATCAGCGAAGGAATATTAGCGGCTTGTTCCACCACTTCTATACCGCGCCAAACATCACCTTTAGCGTCTTCAACCGTTTTACCCAGCTCCTGACAGATAATGTCAGCAATTTCGCCCTGATGTTCTTTTAACAGATGCGCGAAGCGCATCATCAGCCGGGCGCGTTCGGACACCGGCACTTCTTTCCAGGTTTTAAAAGCGGTTTTAGCCGACTCAATGGCCCGCTCCATTTCGTCTGGTGTAGCACAAGGTACCTGTGCGATAACGTCCTGAGTCGCCGGGTTAGTGACGGGGATCAATTTGTCGCTGGTTGAGGTGACGAATTCACCGTCAATAAAATGTTTAACCTGTTGTGTCATGGTGCTTCTCCCGAGTATTTGGGTGTGCTGCCAGCCTGTTATGTCTATAATTTCGCCAACAGCTTTATATGTTTGTTAAAGAACTTCTACCGCCAGTGCTACCGCTTCGCCGCCACCGATACACAGTGAAGCAACGCCTTTACTTAACCCGCGGTTACGCAGGGCGTGAATAAGGGTGACCAAAATGCGCGCGCCAGATGCACCGATAGGATGCCCCAGTGCACAGGCCCCACCGTTTACGTTAACTTTGGCAGCATCTAAACCCAGCTCATTAATCGCCAGCATGGTGACCATAGCGAAAGCTTCGTTAATCTCCCACAAATCCACCTGCTCTTTATCCCAACCGGCTTTTTGCAGTACTTTTTGCATCGCGCCAACCGGTGCAACGGTAAAAAGTGCCGGTTCCATCGAATTGGTCGCGTGCGCAACTACTCGCGCTAACGGCGTTAACCCTTGTGCTTTTGCATCGGCTTCACGCATTAAAATAAGCGCGGCGCCGCCGTCAGATATCGAGCTGGAGTTCGCTGCGGTAATAGTACCGTCTTTGGCAAATGCAGGGCGCAGGCTTGGTATCTTATCAATCTTGGCGTTACCTGGTTGCTCATCTACTGAGAAGGTCACTTCGCCCTTACGGGTTTGAAAGGTTACCGGCGTAATTTCAGCATTAAAAGCGCCGCTGGCAATAGCTTGTTGTGCACGGGTGGTCGACTGCACAGCAAAAGCGTCCATCTGCTCGCGGGTGATGCCTTTCTCATCAGCAGTTCCCTGAGCAAAACAGCCCATCGCCTTGCCGTCGTAGGCATTTTCCAGGCCATCCAGCATCATATGATCTTTAATTTCGCCGTGTCCCATGCGATAACCCGCGCGGGCTTTTGGCAGAATGTAAGGTGCATTGGACATCGACTCCATGCCACCAGCAACAACCACATCGGCGCTACCTGCAGCCAGCAGATCGCTAGCCAGCATCACCGCTTTTAAGCCAGAGCCACACACTTTATTGATAGTGGTGGCACCAGCAGAAAGTGGCAAGCCGGCTTTTAACATAGCTTGTCGAGCCGGCGCCTGGCCTAAACCCGCCGGCAGCACGTTGCCCATAATCACTTCGCTAACCTTATCGCCCGCAATACCCGCTTGCTCTAACGCTGCTTTAATGGCGGTTGCACCCAGTAACGTTGCGTCCACATCCGCCAGACCGCCCATAAAACCGCCCATCGCAGTGCGCTTAGCAGCAACGATTACAATATTGTCAGTAGCCATGAAATTCTCCCAAAAGCTGTCGGCTAAAAAGTTGCCTCAGAGCCTACACCAAATTTACGTTTACGCCAACGTCAACCACCTAACACTATGGTAGTGTGCCGGGCGTTTGGTTCAGCAAAGTGTACAGTCTGACCAGCCAAAACTGGCATTTTTGCTTTACAAACGAACCGAATAAACCGTTTAGCTCAGCGCCAGCAGCGGCAGCCAGCTTTACCTTTACGTAAACTTCACTTATATTGACAACGTTTTTCAGGAAGGCAGCCATGTTAGAAAAAGAAGAAAAAACGTACAGTATCAGCGAGCTGGCAAAAGAGTTCGACATTACCACCCGTAGCATTCGTTTTTACGAAGATCAGGGGTTAATTATGCCGTTACGTAACGGTCAGACCCGTATTTACAGTAAACGCGACCGGGTACGCTTAAAGCTGATCCTGCGTGGCAAGCGCCTGGGCTTTAGTCTGGCTGAAACCGGTCAGCTATTTGAATTGTACGATGCGGATAAAAGCAGCGTAACCCAATTAAGTACCATGTTGAAGCTAATAGAGCTGAAAAAAGCCGAACTGCATCAACAGATGGACGATATCAAAGTTGTGTTAATGGAGCTGGTAACGGTGGAAAAACGTTGCCGCGATACATTAACCGATGCCAAACAGCATAAAACCGCCTGAGCGGTAAATAGCATAGCAAACGGGGATTTAGCATGATTAGCAGTTATAAAGGGCTCAATTTCGATTTAGGTGAAACAGTGGACATGATCCGCGAGCAGGTTAACGCCTTTGCCCGCGAAGAAATTGCACCACGGGCGGCCCATATTGATGAAGTGAATGAATTCCCCAATGACTTGTGGCGCAAATTTGGCGACCTGGGTCTGCTGGGTATTACCGTAGGCGAGAAATACGGTGGTTCGGGTTTAGGTTATTTAGAGCACGTTGTTGCGCTGGAAGAAATCAGCCGCGCATCAGCCTCTGTGGCGTTATCTTACGGCGCGCACTCTAATTTATGTGTCAATCAGATATTCCGTAACGGTACTGAAGCACAGAAAATGAAGTATCTGCCTAAGCTGTGTTCCGGTGAGCATATCGGCGCGTTGGCAATGAGTGAACCTAATGCCGGCTCAGACGTGGTCAGTATGAAGCTGCGTGCCGAGAAAAAGGGTGATAAGTACATCCTAAATGGCAACAAGATGTGGATCACCAATGGCCCGGATGCACACACCTATGTTATCTACGCCAAAACCGATATCAATGCCGGTTCTAAAGGGATGACCGCCTTTATCGTTGAACGTGGGTTTAAAGGTTTTAGCCAGGCACAAAAGCTCGATAAGCTGGGCATGCGCGGTTCGAATACCTGTGAACTGGTGTTCGAAGACTGTGAAGTACCGGAAGAAAATGTATTGGGCCAGGTTGGCAGCGGCGTAAAAGTGCTGATGAGCGGACTGGACTACGAACGCGTGGTATTAGCGGCAGGCCCGCTGGGTATTATGCAAGCCTGTATGGACGTGGTCGTGCCTTATGTTCACGATCGTAAGCAGTTTGGCCAGTCGATTGGTGAATTCCAGCTGGTGCAAGGCAAGCTTGCCGATATGTATACCCAGATGAATGCGGCCAAATCGTACGTTTATACAGTAGCAAAAGCCTGCGATCGCGGTGAAACCACCCGTAAAGATGCGGCTGCCGTTATTTTGTATTCAGCCGAGCTGGCAACGAAAATGGCGCTGGATGCCATTCAGTTACTGGGTGGTAATGGCTATATCAACGAATACCCTACCGGACGCTTACTACGTGACGCTAAGCTGTACGAAATTGGCGCTGGTACCTCAGAAATCCGCCGTATGCTGATTGGCCGGGAACTGTTTACTGAATCAAACTAGCATAAAAAGCACTGCAGTCCGGACTACGGTGTAAGCCTGCGCTTGCACCGTAACAACACGCAGACCCGCGAATTTATCCCAAATTCGCTTTTGATTGTCTGCTTAGTTGTTTCGGTTCCGCAGCGCCAGACAGATGGCCGAAATTAAATATAACGTTGAACGAGGCGAAGCGCGTAACAGATTTAACTAAACGAGCGATCAAAAGTGAGCCGGGGAGCGGCGAACGGGCGAGTGTGTTAAATGTGTGAAAGCAGCGAAGCCGTGAATCTAAGTCCGGTGCAGGCCAAAGCTGACACCGTAACAACACGCAGACCCGCTCGGATCTCCCATCCTCGCTTTTGATCGTCTGCTTAGTTGTTCCGGTTCCGCTTTGTCTAATTAGCTCTGGTATAAGGTGACTTAAGTGACCAGAATTACCTCCAAAATCAATCCTCGTGCTGAGGACTTTCAAAAAAACGCCGCGGCCATGCAAGCGGTTGTTGATGATCTCAATAGCAAAGTACAACAAATTAAACTCGGTGGTGGTGAAGCGCTTATTGCACGCCATACCTCGCGTGGAAAGTTGTTTGTACGCGATCGTATTCAAAAGCTGCTTGACCCCGGCTCACCCTTTTTGGAAGTAGGTCAGTTTGCCGGCTGGGAATGCTATGACGATTACGTACCATGTGCCGGTGTCGTTGCCGGGATTGGCCGGGTAAACGGCGTTGAGTGCATGATAGTGGCGAACGACGCCACTGTTAAAGGCGGCACCTACTATCCAATGACAGTAAAAAAACATCTTCGCGCTCAGGAAATTGCCGAACGCTGCCATCTGCCGTGTATTTATCTGGTCGACTCCGGCGGTGCAAACCTGCCGCGCCAGGATGATGTATTTCCTGACAAACTGCACTTCGGGCGTATTTTCTTTAATCAGGCCAATATGTCCGCCAAAGGCATTCCCCAAATTGCTGTGGTAATGGGCCTGTGCACGGCCGGCGGTGCCTATGTACCCGCCATGGCTGACGAAAGTATTATCGTGAAAGATCAGGGCACTATTTTCCTTGCCGGCCCGCCTTTGGTTAAAGCTGCTACCGGCGAAGAAGTGTCAGCGGAAGAATTGGGTGGCGCTGATGTACATTGTAAAATTTCCGGCGTGGCCGATCATTATGCGGTAAGTGATGAACATGCCCTGCAACTGGCTCGCAATGCAGTGGCGCGATTAAACCGCCCTGCCCCGGCGGCCATAGATGTCAGACCGCCACAAGAACCGCTGTTTGATGCCAAAGAACTGTACGGCATTGTCGGCACAGATTTACGCAAGCCGTTTGATGTAAAAGAAGTGATTGCGCGTATAGTCGATAACTCTGATTTTGACGAATTTAAGCAATATTACGGTGCAACGTTAGTATGCGGTTTTGCGCGAATCTTCGGCTATCCGGTAGGCATTGTCGCCAATAACGGCATATTGTTTTCTGAGTCAGCACAAAAAGGCGCACATTTTATCGAGCTGTGTGCTCAGCGCAAAATCCCATTGCTGTTTTTACAGAATATTACCGGCTTTATGGTTGGTAAAAAATATGAAGCAGAAGGTATTGCCAAGCACGGCGCGAAAATGGTGATGGCGGTAAGCTGTGCCAAGGTACCAAAATTTACCGTATTGATTGGTGGCAGTTATGGCGCCGGCAACTATGGTATGTGTGGCCGTGCTTATGACCCGACGATGATGTGGATGTGGCCAAATGCGCGTATTTCGGTAATGGGTGGCGAACAGGCCGCCGGTGTGATGGCGCAGGTAACCAAAGATGGTTTGGCGCGTAAAGGTGAAACCTTATCAGCTGAAGCCGAACAGGCACTGAAAAAACCCATTATTGAGCAATATGAACAACAGGGTCATCCGTATTATGCCAGCGGCAGGTTGTGGGATGACGGTATTATCGATCCGGCGCAAACCCGGATGACAGTAGGCTTAGCCTTAGCAGCGGCACTGAATGCGCCGATAGAAGAAACCAAATTCGGCGTATTTCGCATGTAACGGAGCAATCATGAACCAGGTTTACACTGAAGTCAGCATCGATAACCGTGGTATCGCCACGCTAACGCTCAATCGCCCTGAAGTGCATAATGCTTTTGACGATGCCATGATCGCAGAGCTTGTCAGCGTGCTGAAAAGCCTTGCCAACAATGACGCGGTGCGGCTTTTACTGCTCACCGCCAATGGTAAAAATTTCTCTGCCGGCGCCGACCTTAACTGGATGCGGTCTATGGCACAAAAAGACTACAACCAGAACCTGACAGATGCAGAAGAACTGGCAACGCTGATGCATAGGTTAGATAAATTTCCCAAACCAACTATCGCCTTAGTTAAAGGCGCTGCCTTTGGCGGTGCGCTGGGTCTGGTGGCCTGTTGCGATATTGCTATTGCCGATGAAAACGCCAGCTTTTGTCTTAGCGAAGTAAAGATTGGTTTGATACCGGCGGTTATCAGCCCCTATGTCATGCGTGCAATCGGCGAGCGTCAAAGCCGGCGCTATTTTTTAACCGCTGAACGTTTCTCTGCTGCCACAGCACTGGAGTTAGGCTTACTGCATGACGTTGTCAGCGCAGATCAACTTGCTGTCCGTGCGGAGTATTTCATCAGTACACTGATGCAAAACAGCCCGGTAGCGATGAGCACAGCTAAAGCACTGATCCATAATATTTATAACCGAAAAATCAGCAACAACGTTATTGCCCATACTACACAGGCAATTGCTGAGATTCGCGTATCAGCTGAAGGTCAGGAAGGTCTGAGCGCGTTTTTATCCAAGCGCAAACCAGCCTGGCAAGGCGAGGAATAACTAACAATGTTTCGCAAAATATTAATTGCTAACCGCGGCGAAATTGCCTGTCGCGTCATCGACACGGCCCACAAATTCGGCATTCGCTGTGTCGCGGTATATTCAGAAGCTGACGCCAATGCCCGTCATGTACGGATGGCAGATGAAGCCTACCTGCTTGGCCCGGCGCCAAGTAAAGACTCTTATTTACGCGCTGATAAGATTATTGCCATCGCCAAACAAAGCGGCGCCGAGGCGATACATCCCGGCTATGGTTTTCTGTCAGAAAATGAAGACTTTGCCAAAGCCTGTGCTGAAGCCGGTGTCGTATTCATTGGTCCACCGGTTGCTGCCATTACGGCGATGGGGTCCAAAAGTGCTGCCAAGCATATAATGCAACAAGCAGGGGTGCCGCTGGTACCGGGGTATCACGGCGATGACCAGTCAGATGCGGTGTTAAAAGCCGAATCAGAAAAAATTGGCTATCCACAACTGCTCAAAGCAGCTTATGGCGGCGGCGGCAAAGGTATGCGCGTTGTCTGGCAACAGGCCGAATTTAATGATGCGTTAGCCAGCGCACGACGTGAGGCCAAGGCAGGTTTTGGTAACGATAAAATGCTGATTGAGCGTTATCTGACCAAACCGCGCCACATTGAAATACAGGTATTCGCTGACAACCATGGTAACGCCGTTTATCTAGCCGAGCGCGACTGTTCTATCCAGCGCCGGCATCAGAAAGTAATTGAAGAGGCTCCAGCACCAAACTTCAGTGCTCAGCAGCGTAAAGCCATGGGCGAAGCGGCGGTAAAGGCCGCTAAAGCCATTGACTACCGCGGCGCTGGCACGGTTGAGTTTCTGTTCGACGAAGACGGCTCATTCTATTTTATGGAAATGAATACCCGGCTACAGGTTGAACATCCGGTTACCGAAATGATCACCGGCCAGGATCTGGTGAACTGGCAGTTATTAGTCGCCGCCGGCGAGCCCCTGCCCCTGGCACAGGACGATATTCAACTTGATGGCCATGCAATAGAAGTACGGGTATACGCTGAAGATCCGGAAAATGACTTCCTGCCAGCGACCGGCAAACTGACCTATTTACGCCAGCCAGAAGCTAACCGCCACGTCCGGGTAGACACCGGTGTAGTAGAAAATGACGAAGTATCGCCGTTTTACGACCCGATGATCGCCAAACTGATTGTCTGGGATGAAAGCCGTGACCGCGCCATCACCCGTATGCTGCGTGCGCTGGACGACTATCGTATTGCCGGTGTCACCACCAATCTGGGATTTCTGACCAGTTTGACAGAACACCCGGCGTTTAAAGCGGCCGAGCTGGACACCAATTTTATTAATCAGCACCAGGCCACATTGTTCGCCCCGGCGAACAAAGAAAATAATCAGGCATTAGTGCTGGCGGCGTTATTTATTCTGCAGCAACAAAAAGTGCCGCAGGACAACAGCACGCGTTTTAGCCCCTGGCAATTTAGCCACGGCTGGCGGGTAAATGAAACGCCGGCGGTGGAAATTACCCTGCGTATCGATGACCAAAGCCATCTGCTTAAAATTCAGCAACTACAACAACATTATGTTATCGATGTTGAAGGCCAGCAGCTGTGCTGTAAAGCTGAACTGAACGGTGACGAACTGAGCGCGGTGTTGGGCGATCATCGCACTAAAGTTCGGGTCAGCCGCTATCACGACACCATTAGTGTGTTTATCAAACATCAGCGTTACGATTTTATTTATCAGACCGAAGTGGCCGCTGACGTAGAGGGTGCTGACCATGCAGGCAGCCTGACAGCACCAATGAACGGTACTATCGTCGCAGTGTTGGCCAAAGCTGGCATGGCGGTAAAAGCAGGCGAACCCCTGGTGATTATGGAAGCGATGAAAATGGAATACAGCATTAAAGCACCCAAAAATGGTGTGGTTAATGAAGTATTCTACACTGCCGGCGATTTGGTGCAGGACGGCGCAGAACTGGTTGATTTCACTGCGGAGGAAGCATGAGTTTTCCAAACCACGTCCGGCTGGTTGAAGTAGGCCCACGTGATGGTCTGCAAAATGAGCAGGCGGTATCTACCGCCGATAAAATTGCTCTGATTAATATGCTAACCGCAGCCGGTCACCGCTATATTGAAAGCGGCGCCTTTGTTTCACCCAAATGGGTGCCGCAAATGGCTGACTCCGGCGAAGTATTTAGCGGTATTCAGCGCAGTGATGGGGTAACTTACGCTGCGCTGGCCCCTAACCTGAAAGGCTATGAAGCAGCCAAAGCCGCAGGCGCCACTGAAGTGGCCATTTTTGCAGCGGCGTCTGAGGCATTCAGTCAAAAAAACATTAACTGCAGCATCGCAGAAAGTTTACAGCGTTTCGCCCCCGTGATGGCGGCCGCAGAAGCTGATGGTATCAAAGTTCGCGGTTACGTGTCCTGTGTAGTCGGTTGTCCCTATCAAGGAGATGTGGCACCTACCGAAGTAGCGCTGGTGGCCAAGGCATTGCTTGAAATGGGCTGCTACGAAATTTCGCTGGGCGACACTATCGGTGTTGGTACACCACTTAAAGTCAATGCCATGCTTGATGCCGTACTGAATATGGTGCCGGCGGATAAACTGGCGGTGCATTTTCACGACACTTACGGCCAGGCGTTAACCAATATTTACGTTGCATTAAGCCGAGGCATTAGCGTTATCGACAGCGCTGTAGCCGGTTTGGGT
>JBFKFH010000131.1:0-9310 GCA_041618685.1 Rheinheimera sp. | reverse complement strand
GGTTACGCCATTTATACTAACTATTCTGACAAAAAAGCCTGATTAAATCAGGCTTTTCATGCTTAGGCTTTTGCTGCCACGTCGCGCACGACCGAGTCTGGCGGTGTCAGTTTAAGAATTTTTATCCCACAGTAGGCATAGATAATTGCCAGCACTGGGTTAATCAGGTTAAAAAATGCGTACATGGCATAATCTAACGGACTAACCTGCAGCACACTGTGCATATAAGCACCACAGGTATTCCAAGGGATCAACGGGCTGGTAATAGTACCACCGTCTTCGAGGGTACGAGACAGATTAACCGGTGCCAGATTACGCCGTTCAAATTCTTCTTTAAACATACGTCCTGGCATGACGATAGACATATACTGGTCTGCCGTCAGCACATTAGTTACAAAGCAGGTAACAATAGTGCTGGTGATAAGCGAGCCTGTACTTTTGGCAAAAAACAGTATGGACTCAACAAATTTGCGTAACAGGCCTATTTTCTCAATCGTTGCCCCAAACATCATGGCACAGAACACTAACCAGATGGTATTTAGCATACTCACCATACCGCCACCGCTGAGTAAATCATTTAAACTGGCGCTACCAGTATCGATAGCAAAACCGGCATGAAAGATATGCCAGATAAGCTTAATGGAAGCCACTGCATAACCTAACTCAGGCTCTACCAGACGGTGCATTAAATCTTGCTGAAACATTACAGCCCAAACTGCGCCTAACAGCGCGCCAATAAATACCGTTGGAAAGGCTGGCACTTTCTTCACAGCCATAGCCAACAAAACAAACAATGGAATTAAAGCAGTAAAACTAATCGTGAAGTTTTGCTGTAAAACCGCACTGATCTCGGCAATACGAGCAAAATCTGCGCTGACTTCTGAATTAAAACCAATAACCGTAAACAGCAGCAATGCCATGATAAAACTCGGCACTGTGGTCCATAACATATGGCGAATATGATCAAACAAGTCCGCGCCAGCGACCGCAGGGGCTAAATTAGTTGTTTCGCTCAATGGTGAAATTTTGTCACCAAAATACGCACCGGAAACGATAGCACCTGCGGTAATTTCCGGCGATAAGCCTAGCCCCTGCGCTACGCCAATCAGTGCGACACCAATGGTGGCGGCAGTCGTCCACGAGCTGCCGATACTCATCGCAACAATACCGCACAACAAACAACTGGCCGCATAAAACCAGCTCGGACTCAGCAGCTGTAAACCGAAATAAATCAGTGTCGGCACAGTACCCGACAGCATCCAGGTACCTATAAGGGCTCCCACAGACAGCAAGATCAATACGGCGCCAAGCGACAATGAAATACCTTTCACCATCGCTTTTTCCATAACGGCCCAACGATAACCATTTTTCAAGCCAATAATGACGGCGACCGCTGTGGCCATAAACAGCGCTATTTGATTAGGGCCATAGGATGAATTATCACCAAACAAATAGACCGATGCCGATAACAGGATGACCAGCACGACAAGTGGAATGGACGCATCCAGAAAACTGGGTTGCTTGTCTGACATAGTGTTACTCCGGTTGGACAAAGGCGCTTGGCGCACCTTTCACATTATTATTATGTTTTTATAGTGAGTGATAAAACAGCAGTAGAATAACCACTGGACAGACGAATTTTACATACCAGGGCCAGATGCGCCAAAACAAACTATGCTCGGCCTGTTCATTGCCTCTTTTTAACTCTTGTAAAATTTCGTTACGTCGCCACACCCAGCCAGCAAACAGACACAGCATCAAGCCTAATAGCGGCTGACTGTAGCGTGTAGTGAGCGCAATAACCAAGCCAAATAAGGTGTCAAAATTCAGAATAATCAGCACACTGGCAAAAAACACGATGCCAGCAATTAACCACACTGCTTTATGTCTGGAAACCTTCTTATTTTCAACAACATAAGATACCGGCACTTCGAGCATCGAAATAGATGAGGTAAGTGATGCTATCGACATCAGCAGAAAAAAGGCCAACGCGACAAATAAACCAACTAACCCCATAGTTTCAAACAAGGACGGCAATACAGCAAAAATCAGCGTATCTTCAGCCAATAGCTCGCCGTTTTCACCAAAAATCTGTACACCATTGTGCAAAGCAACATACATCGCCGGGATGATCAGTAATCCGGCAAGTACGGCTACACCAATATCAATCAATGAGACCGCAGCACCGAGTTTTGGTAAGTCTTCTTTATGGCTAACATAAGAGCCGTAAATCAGCATGGTGCCAACACCCAGCGACATCGAGAAAAAAGCCTGCCCCATCGCACTGATTAATAGGTTTGGATTTAACACTTCAGCAAAATCTGGCAACAGGTATACTTTTAGCCCCTCAATGGCGCCATCTTGAGTCATCACGTAGCAAAACAACAGGACCATAATGGCAAAAAGTGTTGGCATTAAGCGGACAGACCAGCGTTCAATGCCTTTGACTACGCCACCACTGACGATACCAACGGTGAGTAACATAAATAACGCACAAAAAATGATATTCCGGCTAATTGATGCTGACACCAGCCACTCAGCCAGCTCGTTTAACCCTGCCAGGCTGGCAAGTGCTTGCAGTGTATAGGCCAACATCCATCCACCGACGATGCCGTAAAACGCCAGAATAAGCGACACCGTAGCGATACCCCACATACCAACCGCACGCCCCACTTTGCCGTTGGATATCTGACCTAGTGCATCAACAACGTTAGATTTCGTCGCACGGCCAATCAGAAATTCCGCCATCAGCACCGGGTACGCCAGTAAAAATGCCAGAATAAGATACATCAGGACAAATGCAGCACCGCCATTACTGGCAACCTGAGAAGGAAAGCCCCAAATATTGCCTAAACCGACAGCCGAGCCTGAGGCTGCCAGGATAAAGCCAATTCTCGACGAGAATTCACCACGTGCAGTCATAGTTACCCTTTATAATTATTATGATTTTTTATTTTTAATAAAGGCGGCAATAATACCGCCCTTGGTAGAACCCTGAGCGTTATTTCTTAGCTAAACGACTTACCATTTTAAAGTCAGCCGTGATATTTGCAGCCTCTTCTAAAAATGGATCAATTTTTTCCAGTTTCTCCGGTACGTCATCCAGCGAGGTAACTTCTGGCAGACCGAACCGTTTCAAACGCGCATTTACTCTGGCAAGTTGATCCGCTTTATTCTTGTCGCGCTCTGCAACACGATCAACTTGTTTTAGCGACACAACTTTGTCATCCACTTTTTGTTTGTACTCTGCAATGTCCTGCAACAGATACTGAAACTCTGCCTCTGCACTAATACGGGCATGATGTTTTTCCCGTAGCACGGGGATCAGCGGGCTGATGTCATTCAGACTTTCGTAACGGGCAGCATTGATTGAGTCCCATGGCAACGCATATTCCTCTTTACTTTCGCCCCACTGCGCCGGGTCTATAGCCGTTGGAAACTGAATGTCCGGGATCACGCCTTTGTGCTGAGTGCTGCCACCATTAATACGATAAAACTTAGCAATGGTATATTGCACGCTGCCCAATGGGTTTTCAAACATATCGTAAATCCGGCCTAAACCGCGGTGCTGCTGCACCGTGCCTTTACCAAAAGTCTGCTCACCCACCACCAGTGCACGACCGTAGTCCTGCATCGCAGCTGCAAAAATCTCAGAAGCTGACGCACTGTAACGGTCGACCATGACGGTCAGTGGGCCATCGTAATAGCTGATACCATCGTTATCCTGCGATACGGATACCTTGCCGTCACCTTCACGGATTTGCACAACCGGGCCGCGATCAATAAACAAGCCGGTCAGTAACGTTGCCTCCTGCAAGGAACCGCCGCCATTCCCACGTAAATCAACAATAATGCCGTCTACAGCGCTGTCTTTTAACTCTGCCAGTAGCTTTTTAACGTCCTCGGCCAGATTATTGTAAAAACCCGGGATGCTTATCACGCCAATTTTTTGGTCCAGCTCAGACAGTTGCGGTTTAAATATTTCAGCTTTTGCTGCACGGTCTTCAAGACGGATTTTGTCCCGCACTATGTTAATTATCTGTGCCTGGCTGGTGCCAATGTCATTTGCACCAACTACCTGCAAACGCACCGTACTGCCTTTAGGGCCTTTAATTAGCTCAACAACGTCATCTAAGCGCCAACCAATTACGTCAATAAACTCAGCCTTATCCTGAGCGACACCGATAATCTTATCTTTTGGTTTAAGCTTTTGCGTTAAATCAGCAGGACCACCGGGAACCAGACTCTGGATAACTGTGTAGTCATCATCAGCCCGCAAAACAGCGCCAATGCCCTCTAACGACAAATTCATTTCTTGTTGAAAGCGATCAGCATTACGCGGCGATAAATATGAGGTATGCGCTTCAATACTGCGGGCGAACGAATTCATTACCAGCTGAAATACGTCTTCACTTTCTGTTTGCGTTAGCCGTTTCTGACTACTGCGGTAGCGCTTTGCCAACACATTACGAATTTCTTCATCGGTTTTACCGGCTAACTTTAAGTTCAGTGCGTCAAACTTAACCCGTTGCCGCCATATTTCATTTAATTCAGCGTCGTTAGCTGGCCAGGCAGCATTTTCGCGGTCGTACACATATTTATCATCGGTGGTAAAGTCAAACGGCTTTTCCAGCAACTGCAACGCATAGTCAAACCGCTCGGAACGTCGTTTTAATGTGATATTGAACATGTCAAAGGCGAAATTCAAATTGCCTTTATTAATAGCGTCATCAAATTTATCACGGTATTGCTCAAAAGCATCCACGTCAGCTTTTGTCAGTACATTGCGGTAGTAATCCAGATTCTTCAGATAGGTATCAAACATTCTGGATGACAATTCATCATCTAACTGCACTGAATTGTAGTGCCCACGGGTAAATAATGCCGTGATCCGCTTGCTTGCCGTAGCATGCTGCGCATCTTGTGCCACGGTTGGCAGCACCAGGGGGGCTTTCGCTGTGTCAGGAGAGGCATTTATGCTAAAGGCGACGATGAGTGCTGTCGCAAGTACCGATAATTTTTTCATAAGCTACTCTGAGTTGATCAGGCCAAATACAAGCTGTCCTGACGGGTTTTAATTACCATACCAGACCCCAGCTGCACAGTCACATCGTCTTTGTTGATCTCAAGTACTGTCGCCAGCATCGGGCTTTGACCCAATTTCAACAGCACTTTACCGCCAACAACGACCTGTTCTGCAGAGGCTTGTCGTAATGCTGGTGCAGCCTGCACCACTACGTCAGCCGCTTTTGCCGGTTTCTGGTTAACCTTAGTGCTTTTAGAGGATGGATCTGGCTTTTTGTTCGGTGATTTTTTGTAAGCAGGTTTGTCTGTCGTAGCAGTACGGACATTTTTTGCTTTAGCATCAGCGATTTTCGCTTTGCGCTTTTGTGCCGCCTTGGCTTTGCTGTCTTCCAGCATTTTGCTGGCATGCTCGGCTTGAGCCGCATCAATCAAATCGCCGGCAACACCGTCCAAATCAACCCGGGCAACCCCCTCTTTAGTTGACTCAAGATAACGCCAGCTTGACGTATAAACCCGCAGCGCCTGACGCAACTGTGTCTTGCTGACGGTCGCATCGTCTTGCAGGCGTACAGCTAAATCCTGGAAAATACCAATTTTCAGCGGTTTAGCTTCTCCAGATAAACTAAAACAGGCTGGAAACTGTGCCGCCAGATACGCCAGTACTTCCTTTACATTGGTCGCTTTCACATTTTGTTCGGTTGGGGTGGTCATTAACGCTTCACTCTTCTTCATCTGCAGTATCCGTTTCCGGTATACCTTCTTCCAGCTGTTGGCGAACATAAGCCAACGCCCAATCTATTAACTCGTCTTCATCGGCTTCAAGCAGCACGGTGCCACCACGTAACTGATCCCAGATCCCAGGCAGTAACTGTTCAACCTGCTCAGTACCAATATCTTCGGGTAACTGTTGCCAAACCGCATGGTAAACGGCATTTACTTTGTCAGCAACCAGCTCTTCGTCACCTTCCCAGTCACCGATATCTGCTACATCAAACAGATAATCATGAATAGACATCGCATCTTTCATAGTGTCCGGGCCAAATGTTGCTCAAATATCGTAATTAATTGCTCTAAACCAGCCTGATCATCTGCATCAAACCGAGCCAATGTCGGACTGTCAATATCCAGTACCGCAATAATCTCACCGTTGTGCCGCAGCGGTAATACAATTTCCGAATTGCTGGCAGCATCACAGGCAATATGGCCGGCAAATTCATGTACATCTTTAACCAGCTGTACCTGCCCTGTCGCTACAGCGGTACCGCAAACACCTTTTCCGACAGCAATACGCACACAGGCTACCTGGCCCTGAAACGGTCCAAGCACCAGTTCTCCCGCACGCATAATATAAAAGCCGGCCCAGTTTAAATCGGGCATCTGGTTAAACAACAGTGCACTTAAATTAGCCATATTGGCAATCAGATCGGGTTCGTGCTCAATTAAAGCCTGAGCCTGTTGATTCAACAGGCGGTAAAACGCGGTTTTTTCGCTAGACATGAAATATGGGATTCTGATTAGAGCTCAAAACCCGTACATTACTCGTTTTACCTGAGAATTTAAACCACTTCAGGGCAAAGATTTACCCGCCACCACTGTTTTAGTGTTCCGCTCGGCCTGATTGGTTGAGATTTGCACGATTTGGCCCGGCATTTCGCTCTGACAGCAGTGGGTTTGCCGGATAGTAGCACATCGGCTGCTGTGCCTGATGGCTGAAGAAACGGGTGTCTTTATAGGGTAATTTCATAAAGCCACCTACGCCTTCACCACTTATCAGCGCAACCTTAGCCAGAATACTTTGTAATAAGCGGTGAAATTCAAGCTCGGCCTGTGGGTCCAACAGACGAAAATAGCTGTGAATCTTCATATACAGCGTACTAACTTCGAAAATAATACAGCCGGTATGCCGGATTAAGTTCAACCTGGCGATGTCGTCCATAATCGCATCTGGCAAAATCAATTGCTCATCAGGGTCTTTTCCGTCTTCAAAATATGAGTGCTGTTTGCTGGCATCTTCACTGCTTAATACCGGCGCCAACTGATAAGGGATTGCCGCCCCTGCTGCCGGGATAAAAGGCTCACGCGTGCTGTCACGGCTGATATGAATAGTATTGCGGGCATTGAACAGGCACGCTTTAAATATACCCACTTTGCCGATAGCACGGGCAAGCGTCACTACATTGTTTACCGACAACGCAAAAGCCTCGCACAGGCTGGCGTCATACAAGTTCAGACTGGAGTCAATATACACACCGCTGGCCTGCCAATGAATGGCCAGCCCGCCAACCACCGGAAAACGGGCTAGCCGGCTAACTGCAGCAACAAAGGCTTTTTCAGTCTCACCCATGCCCTCAAGATAGTTTTTATAGTAGCGTTCAAGCTGCACATCATCGACATAGGCAATGCCCTCTTCGTCACTGTGTTCACGTAAAAATGACTTGCGCGACGAATACACCACAGTATCTAACTCACGTAATTGCGGGCTTACCCAAACTGGCAATAACGGCGTGTCGTCAAACATCGTCAACTCTGGCAACAACAAGTGCTTTAACCTGGGCATATGCTGTAAAAAATAGTCGCCTGCCTGCGCCCTTAGGCCGGCATCATCGGCCAGCATGCTGTCGAGCATTGTTGCAAACTCAACCGGCAAGCCAAGGCTACGCGCTGGAATAGCTTTTCGGCCAAAACGGCACGACTGACCAGAGGCTAACGCATACAGCGTACCGGCGACACCCTGCTCATCAAATCGCGGGCTAGACAGTGCGCCAAAACGCTGCTCGGAGCCGATAAAGTAGACATCACCCATACGGGCATTAGAGGTGTGCAAATCGGCAGACATCAGCTGCATCACGTTGTTCGACAGATACTGGCCCTGCGCATCCAGCTGGGCAAAAACCGATGAGCCCCAGTCAATAACACTAAGGTGGCCAGTCACCTCATCCAGGATCAAATTAGATGGCTTAATATCGCCATGAACAATCGGTGCCAGTTCGCCGTCTTTACGATGCCGGCGCAGCGCCTGCAGTACATTCGCCAGCTGATAAGCGATGTCGATCAGCTGCCTGGCACTCAGGCGGCCATGCTTTAAACTGTATTGCTCTAAATCGATCCCCTTACCACGTTGCATCATCAAGATACCTTGCTTTTTTACCAGCTGATAGGTGATGTAACGCGGTACATTGGGATGGTCGACCTGCGATAGCATAAAAGCTTCGTCGGCCAATCGTTCCTGAATATGTTGCGGCAGATTTATCCGGGAAAATTTAAATACACACTCCTGTGCGCTAGCATCCAGACCGGCAAAAGCGAATCCGTATGCGCCTTTACCAATCAGCTCTATGTCGGTGTAACCGAGCTTTTGTAACTCAGAAATACACAGCGCTACCCAGTCTTTGAGCTTTTTCGCATCGTTGGCATTTAGCAGATAAATTGACTGCTCTTCCGGGATGTAAAAGTTACGTAGCTGGTTCTTATATTGCATTGCTTAGGCCTTAACACAGCGCTGCTGCGCCCATTGGCGCAGTGCGTTAATCTGCTCGGCCATCACCACCGACAATGGCTGCGTAGCAGCCAGCTCTGCGGTTAAATGGCCAAGCGCAAACGGCTGCTGCTCAGCGCGGGCTCGATAACTGGCACCGACCACCGCCTGCTCCAGCTCAGCACCGGAAAAACCTCGACACAGCGCCAGTGCCGCGTTTATGTCGTTTTCAGTCAGGCATAAATTACGCTTAGACAGATGTAGACTTAACAGCTGCAAACACTCGGTTTCTGTCGGCAAATCGACAAAAAATATTTCATCAAAGCGGCCTTTTCGCAGCAGTTCCGGCGCCAGTTCGTGGATGTTATTTGCCGTTGCCACTAAAAACACCTGCGACTTACGCTCAGACAACCAGGTTAAAAAACTGCCCAGCAAGCGCCGCGACACACCGCCATCGTTATCACCTGCTGCCAGGCCTTTTTCTATCTCGTCAATCCACAGTACGCAGGGCGACATTGCTTCGGCCAGCGTCAGCGCCTGGCTAAGGTTTTTCTCTGTCTCGCCAATGTACTTGTTGTACAGCGCGGCCATATCAAGACGCAGTAGCGGCATACTCCAACTGCCGGCAATCGCCTTGGCCGCCAAACTTTTGCCGGTGCCCTGTACACCGGTTAACAATAAGCCTTTTGGGGTATCGGCCTGCTGCTCGATAAACGCCCGTTGCCGCTGCGCTATCCAGTGCTTAAGGTTAGTCAGACCAATAACATTACTAAAGCTACCGCTGTCAAACACCTGCGACAACACGCCGTC
>JBFKFH010000130.1:0-9325 GCA_041618685.1 Rheinheimera sp. | reverse complement strand
GATGCAATATTATCGGCAAATTAACGACCGGTACGGCCAGGCCGGTACTATTGATAATCTGGGGATGCTGGCTGAGGAGTTGGGCGAATACCAGCAAGCGCAGCGCTATTTTGCTGAAGCGTTTAGCCTGCGAACCCAGCTTGACGATAGCTGGAAACTAACAGAAAGCCTGATAAACCTTGGTTATATCTACTTTGTTTTGTCGGAATTTGAGCAGTCGTTAGTGTATTTGAAGCAGGCAGAACAAACGGCGGTTGCTAATAATGATGCGCTGAGCTTACTTAAGGTGCGGCAGAGCCTGGCGCAATTGAAAATTCAACAGGGCGAGTGGGGGCAGGCATTCCGCTTGTTTACCGCGACCAGTGAGGACGCCCAGGCACTGGACCTGACCGAAGATAAACTTATCGCCCAGGCTTTCCTGGCTAAATTATCCGGTATGCAAGGTAACTTCTCGTTGGCACAGTCACAGCTGCTGACATTTACGCAGCGCGCCACGTCAGAGCAGGATTTACGTGCAGCAACGGAGTTCACATTATGGCTGACTGAGCTGTATCAAAACAGTGCGCAATACGACAAAGCGCAGGCACAGCTGGCAATGCTTGCTGATGGCGTGTTAACACCGACAAACAATGAGCAAAAGCAAACCTATAACTTACTGCTGGTGTATCAGCTGCTGGGTACCGGGCAGGCAATGAAAGCCACAGCACAACTGGACAAGCTACAGCACATGTTACGCGAACATCCGTTGCCGCGGCTCGAACTGAAAGCTTTTATTGCTGCACAGCAGATTAATTTTATGCAAGGCCGTCCGCTGGCGGCGCTGCCGGAACACTATGCCGTGCTAATGCGGCATCATGTACTTGAACGCCTGTTATGGTTAGAGCTGCAAGCACTCTATGCGGCACAGGTTGGTGATAAAGAATTGGTTGGGCAGCTTTTGAATCAGGCACTGCCATTGCTACGGCGTACCACCAGCTATTGGCGCAATTTTGCGTTTGAATATTTGCAACGCGTGTTCAATAGCACTGAAAACGCCGGTCAGCAGCTTAAAATCAGTGATACGGCGGAGTTTGAGCGGCTGCTTAAGGGGATCCCCGAGCCTTATCAGCAAGCTGTTATTAAACGGGAAAATGCGATGACAAAGCCAGGCTATGCAAACTAAAACCGAAGCAGAAATTCAGCAACAGTTAAAGCAGTTAATGTTGCAGCAAAAACACTTGCAGATACAGCTAACTGAGAATAACCAGCGTATGCAGTTAATTTTACGCCGGGTTTGGCAGTTAAATGACACCGCGCAAAAACGCATAGCCAATGATTTGCATGATGGTGTCGGCCAGGTGTTAACGGCGTTGGTCAATGAGCTGGCGGGCATGAAACAGTCTGGCGAGCAGCAACGACGCGCCCTTGCGCTGGCTGAAATTGCATTGAAAGATACTCGCCAGATCTCGCGCTTGTTGCGACCGCCGGTATTGGATGATTTGGGGCTACAGCCGGCATTAAAATGGCTGATCAGACAAATTAGCGAAAGCTGCGGTCAACTACATATCTCGTTAGTGATGCCGTCAGATTTAATGCTAAATGAAGAGTTACAAATTATGGTATTCCGCGTGTGCCAGGAAGCGCTGACGAATGTGGTGAAATATGCCGCTGCTACACAGGCTTGTGTCGAAATCACCCAGGATCGCGACGGGCTTAAACTGAGTATTAGCGACAATGGGGTTGGCTTTGAGCTGAGTGACCAAACAGAAAAAGGCGTTGGTTTAAGCAGCATACAAGACCGAGCAGCGTCTTTTGGCGGGTTGGCGTTAATTGAGACAGCACCAACACAGGGGTGTAAAATCAGTATTATCATACCGATACAGGCTATATCGCAGGAGAGAAAATGATTAACGTCGTCGTCGCAGATGATCACGATATCGTGCGCCAGGGATTGGTAAGTATTATCGACAATGCCGACGATTGCAGAGTCGTTGCGCAGGCGTGTGACGGCATAGAAGCGCTGGCGCTACTTGAGCAACTGCAGCCGGATGTGTTGGTTGTCGATATCAGTATGCCAAAGCTGAATGGGCTGGAAGTGGTGCGTAAAGCCAGCCAGTTGTATAAAAGTTGTCAGTTGCTGGTGCTTACCATGCATGAAGAGGAAGAATATGTGGTGCATATGGTGCGCGCCGGGGCTAGTGGTTATTTAGTTAAATCCAGCGCCAGCCAGCATTTATTAAGCGCCATCAGACATTTAGCAGCGGGTAAAAGTTACTATGGTCAATTTGCTTCGCAAGTATTAGCCGAGCAATACCTGAACCCAAATGAGAACCTGACTGATCCCTATAAAAACCTGACTGAGCGTGAGCGCGAGGTTTTTCATTTGGTGATTTCCGGCGCCTCAACCAAAGATATCGCCAGGCTACTTGATATAAGTGTTAAAACCGCAGAAAACCACCGTGGCAAGGTGCTGGAAAAGCTCAATATGCATAACTCGGTAGAACTGGTGCGTTATGCCGCGAAAAAAGGCCTGTTAGACTAATCGGCATATTGCTGGGTAGAAAAGTTAATTTCGCTAGGGGTTAGCCCCTATTGGATGCAGCAACTGTCCGTGTAACTCTGGCGTTGACCCAAAGTTGGTAACCCGAGGAACACATGAAAACTAAAACTAAACTTACCCTGTTATCACTGTCGCTGGCATTAGGCATGTCAGCCAGTAGTCTGCACGCCAAAACACTTGATCCGGTGTTGGTTAATAATATGCAACAAGCCTCTGCAGATACGCTGCATCAGGTTATTATAACGTTTGACCGCACTGGCGCGCCCGACGCTAGTCAGCTAAATATGCTGTCCGCTATGGGCATTAGTGGTGTGAGTCTGCGCAATTTACCAATGGTTGGTGCGTTAGCCACCGCAGATCAAATTCAGCAAATTTATGCCCGCAGTGATGTCCTGTCGGTTTGGTACAATGCGCCGTTAAGTCTTGAGAACAATGAATCTACCGCCATCACTGGCGTACAACAGTTGCGCGCCGATCAAAGCCTGCGCAGCGCCGGCGTGCCTTTCTCTGGCCGCGGCATTGGTGTTGTGGTAAACGACTCCGGTGTTGACGGCTCACATGCCGATATTCGCTACCCGCACCACACGGTACAAAACGTACTGGCACAGACTAACTTAAACAGTTTTTCCGGCGTGTTACCGATTACTTATCAGGAAAATGTTGAAAATACCGACATCGCAGGGGGCCATGGTTCGCATGTTGCCGGCATTATCGGCGGTAATGGTGCGCAATCGTCTGGCAAATATGCCGGTGTGGCACCGGGTGCAAAAATTATCGGTTATGGTTCAGGTGCTGGCCTGTTTATCCTGGATACTTTAGGTGGTTTTGACTACGCGTTAACGCATCAGTATGACTACAACATTCGGGTTATTTCTAACTCATTCGGTAATACCGGCGATGTGGGCACTAATTTTAACCCGGATGACCCAACCAATGTCGCAACCAAAGCACTGACCGATAATGGCGTGATCGTAGTGTTCTCTGCTGGTAACTCGGGCTCTGGTGAGTCGACGATTACCGGTAACTTTAAAAAAGCGCCCTGGGTAGTGACTGTCGCGGCTGGCGATAAAACCGGTGCCTTAGCCAGCTTCAGCTCGCGCGGTACCAAAGGCAATGGTGGTGACGTAGTTGTTGATGGCCAGTCATATAGCTGGGTTGATGAGCCTACGATAACGGCACCTGGTGTTGATGTCGTTTCAGTGCGGGCGTCGCTGTCTAGCTTAAGTGCGCTGAGCTTGTCAGGCGATAGTGAGACTATTGCACCGCAGCACTTACCGTATTACACCATAAGCAGTGGCACCTCGATGTCGGCTCCGCATATTTCCGGTGTGGTGGCATTGATGCTTGAAGCCAATCCCAACCTGAACTGGCGCGACGTTAAACGCATATTACGTGATACGGCGACTAATATGTCAGGCCGTGAATCATGGGAAGTGGGCGCAGGTTATGTAAATGCGCACGCTGCAGTACAAGCTGCTGTAGCGATGGATAATCGTTTTGGCGATACGGTTAAACAAAACCGCCAGTTTAATGCCAAAGCGTTGACCTCAATTGCGCAAAGTTTTACCAAGGCGGTTAATTATAGCCCGGTGGGCGAGCCTGAAGTGCAAACCTTCTATGTTGACTCTGATATCTCGCTGGTCAGTGTGAAAGCGAAAAGCAGTAATGGCGTGGCATTGGTGTTAGAAGACCCATTAGGTGCCCGCTATGGTTCAAGCATTGCGCTGCCAGTACTGGGTGAAAACATCGGCTTGTCTGCGCCGGGTAGCACTGGCACCTGGAAACTCTATGCCCGTGGTATTGGCAGTGTCAGTGGTGTGTCATTAGACCCATTAAAAGCAACCAATGGTTATGGCGTGCCAGGTACGGTAAATGCACAGGTGAAACTGGTGCGTACCGATGGCTTCCAGGGCTTAGGTGACACCATTGGGCATCCAGCTCAGGGCTTTATTGAATATGCTGTATCAGAGCAATTAATGGATGGTTTCAGCTACGGTTTTGACCCGGACGCAAAATTAACCAAAGCCCAATTGGCTGATGCCATGATGTTGTCTGGCTCTGTACGTCAAAGTAACCGTGGTGATCAATTGCAATATAATGACGCCGGTACTGACACTGCTGCGGCGTTCAATGCGGTTACGACAACAGGTTCTGCGTTAAAAGATTTGCAGTTTACCCAGCAGCCTGTAGTACGGCCGGTATCGGCAACCAAGTTTGGGGCCAGCAGCACAGTGACTAAAGCTGAACTGGCATACTCGCTGGTACAAGCACTGGCCAAGCAAGCCGATGCATTGAACTTCAACCCGGCGGCCAATGTTAAGGTATTTGCCTTTAATCAATGGATTGATGTGGCAGATAGCGCCATGATTAAACCGGAGTTAAAAGGCTATGTGCAAAAAGCTTTAGATTTAGGTCTGATGACGGTGCGTTTTAGCCTGAGCCAGGGCTTGTATGATCCGGAGCCGGTTATAAGCGCACATTTCTCACCTAACGAAAAACTGAACCGCGCCTCGCTGGCAATGTCACTGACGACACTGCACCAGTTAATGGCACAATAACGTACTTCAACCTTGCCTTTTTCTCGGCAAACCACAACAGCGTAATTGCTGTTGTGGTTTTTTCCTATTCTTCTGCAGCAATTTGTTTAAGCGCGTCTGCTAGTTGTGTCGGCTCTTGTGCGCCAGAAATTAAATACTTGTTGTTGATGATAAAAGCCGGTACTGACGAGATGCCTGCCTGCTGATAACGGGCGATATCTGCCAACACGATATCGGCATAGCTGTCGGTTGCCAGTACGCTTGCTGCTTCAGTTTTGTTAAGCCCAGCTTGCTCTGCGCATTGCTGCAGGATAGTGTTATCAGACACATCTGCAGCCTCACCAAAGTATGCATTGAATAAGGCCAGTTTCATCGCTGTGGCTTTGTCGTTTGTAGCGGCCCACTTGACCAGCCGGTGAGCATCAAAGGTGTTACAGGTGAAACGCTGCTGCATTTTAGTGAAGTTAAGCCCCAGATCTGCTGCTATGTGCATCATATTGCTCTGCGCGGCGCGCATCTCATCTTCGGTCCGGCCGTATTTGCGGCTTAACGCCGGCAAGATGGCTTCTTTGGCGGCGTTTTTGTCCGGATTTAGCTCAAAAGCATGCCACTCAAGCTCGACATTGAACTGCGGTAGAGTGCTTAGCGCTTGCTGCAGCCGGGCATAACCAATGGCACACCAGGGGCAGGCAATATCTGATACCAGATCTATTTTCAGGTTTGGCATAGTGAAATTCCTATTTGTGGTTTACGGTGCGAGTTTTTCTGCCAGAAAATCGACCAGTACCCTTACTTTTGCGGAAAGGTGACGATTTTGCGGATATAACGCCCAGATCCCATCATCAGGTTGGCGAATAGTATCCAGCACTGAAATCAGTGTGCCATCTGCCAGCTTTTCCTTTACATAATAGTCGGGTAGTTGTACCAGGCCCAGGCCTTTCGTTGCGGCATCAAGCAAGGCTACGCCACTATTGCAGACAATACGTCCTTTGGGCTTGTACTGGATCAGGCTGCCATTTACGTTAAATCGCCAGGTGGCAACCGTACCGGTCAGACACTGGTGGTGGTTGAGGTCACGCAGGTGTACCGGCGTACCGAAGCGTTGCAGGTAATCGGGCGCGGCAACGATATATTGGCTGCGGCTGGCCAGTTTGCGCGCAATTAAACTTGAATCCTCCAGCGTGCCAAGCCTGATGGCTAAATCAAATCCGCCCTGGATCAAGTCGACCTTATTGTTGCTCAATTGCATATCCAGTTCTGTTTGCGGATAGCGTATCAAAAACTCATGTAGCAAAGGCGCAATACGGGTTTCGCCATAATATACCGGTGTTGTAAGTTTAATCAGGCCTCGCGGGTTGGCTTTTAAATTTGCCAGCGTACGGTTAGCCTCTTCCAGGCCGCTGACTAAGTGCCGGCAATGCTGCAAATATAACTGGCCTTCCTCGGTCAGACTGACACTACGCGTGCTGCGGTAGAGTAATTTAATCGCTAAGGTCGCTTCGAGCTCAGCTATATTACGGCTGACCTGTGCTACCGAAATACCCAGTTGTTTTGCCGCCTTGGTAAAGCTCTGCTGCTCTGCCACAGCCACAAATTCACTGATGCCAATCCACTGTTTCATACGGTGATCCCAAGCAGTATTGCATATATGGAAAACTGATTTGTAGTTTAATGCTATTGGCACTGATATGGAAAAAATATAATTCAGGTTATAGTTACAGCTGATTATTTACTGCCTCTGCAGCTTTTTGCATATGATAAGGACTTACTATGAACATGATTAAAACACGCGCCGCTGTCGCCTGGGGCCCGGGTCAGCCATTATCGATTGAAGAAGTGGATTTAATGCCACCGCAAAAAGGCGAAGTGCTGGTAAAGATTGTTGCTAGCGGTGTCTGTCATACCGATGCTTTTACCTTGTCAGGCGATGACCCTGAGGGTATTTTTCCTGCCATTTTAGGCCATGAAGGTGGCGGTATAGTTGAGGCTATAGGCGAGGGCGTTACGTCGGTAGCGGTGGGAGACCACGTTATTCCGCTATACACCCCGGAGTGCGGTAAGTGTAAATTTTGTTTATCGGGTAAAACCAACCTGTGTCAGGCCATTCGCGCGACACAGGGTAAAGGTTTAATGCCAGATGGCACCACGCGTTTCTCTAAAGATGGTAAACCGATTTATCATTACATGGGTACGTCAACGTTTTCTGAATACACCGTATTGCCGGAAATTTCGCTGGCAAAAATTAACAAAGCCGCACCACTGGAGAAAGTCTGTTTGCTGGGGTGTGGTGTTACTACCGGCATGGGCGCGGTGATGAATACTGCCAAAGTGAAAGAGGGCGATACGGTAGCCGTTTTCGGCTTGGGCGGTATCGGCTTATCGGCCATTATTGGGGCGGTTATGGCCAAAGCCAGCCGCATTATTGCTATTGATATTAACGAAGATAAGTTTGATATCGCCAAAAAGCTCGGTGCTACTGATGTCGTAAACCCGAAGAAATTCGATAAGCCTATTCAGGACGTTATTGTTGAGATGACCGACGGCGGTGTCGATTTCTCCTTTGAATGTATTGGTAACGTTAACGTTATGCGCTCGGCGCTCGAATGCTGTCACAAAGGCTGGGGCGAGTCGGTAATCATTGGGGTTGCAGGCGCCGGCCAGGAGATTTCTACCCGGCCATTTCAGTTGGTTACTGGCCGCGTGTGGCGTGGCACGGCCTTTGGTGGCGTAAAAGGGCGTAGTGAACTGCCTGACTATGTAAACCGCTATTTAAACGGCGAGTTTGAGCTGGACACCTTTATCACCCACACCATGCCGTTGGAACGTATCAACGAGGCCTTTGATTTGATGCACGAAGGTAAATCGATTCGCACGGTGATTCATTTTTAATAGAGTTTGCCGGTAAGTAACCAGAAGAGGTTGGAATCCCGATGGCGCAGCCACAGAGTGTCTGAGCCCTGCCGTAGGCAGTAGGGCGAGTTGCTGTGGCGAGCACAGCGGGAATTGCAACTGTACTCTTGCACAGTGAAAATACTCTGTGGCGACCAGAACGGGGTTCTAATCCTCTCTGGTCGTCATCATATAGGGACAGCTAATGACAACTTCAGCATTAAGCAAAGTCAGCGAACAGTTTTGCTTTGGTGGCAAACAAATTCGCTATAGCCATACATCAACCGTACTTAGCTGCGATATGCAGTTCTCGGTGTTTTTACCGCCGCAAGCAGAAACACAAGCCGTGCCGGCGCTGTATTGGCTGTCGGGGTTAACTTGCACCGATGAGAATTTTTCTACTAAAGCCGGTGCACAGCGCGTTGCGGCTGAGCTGGGTATTGCGTTGGTGATGCCGGATACCAGTCCGCGTGGAGAAGAGGTACCAGATGATCCAGATGCCGCTTATGATTTTGGCCTCGGTGCGGGCTTTTATGTGAATGCCACTGCTGCGCCTTACGCTAAGCATTATCAGATGTACGACTACATTGTTTCGGAACTACCACAACTGCTGCAGCAGCATTTGCCGCTAACGGAAAAACGCAGCATTAGCGGGCATTCGATGGGCGGGCATGGTGCCCTGGTGATAGGGCTTAGAAATGCGGCACGCTATTGCAGTATTTCCGCGTTCTCGCCTGTTGCCAACCCTACCGACTGTCCCTGGGGTATTAAAGCCTTTACCGGCTATCTGGGCGACGATAAACAACAATGGCAGCAATATGACGCCAGCTTATTATTGGCTAAAGCTGACGCAACAGCGGTATTACCCATACTGGTTGATCAGGGCACCGCTGATAACTTTTATCCGGCGCAGCTAAGAACGGATAGCCTGATTGCTGCAGCTGAAAAGGCCGGGCTAACAGCAGAAATACGTCTGCACAGCGGCTATGACCATAGCTACTATTTTATCGCCAGCTTTATCGAACAACACCTGCGCTTTCACGCTAAGTACTTGAAGTAAACTGCTGTACTGGCATACTTTGGTAACTAACCTGTACCGGAGTATGCCATGAGTTACGATACCAACAATGTATTTGCAAAAATTCTGCGTGGAGAAATCCCCAGCTTTAAAGTTTACGAAGACGACTACAGCCTGGCGTTTATGGACATTATGCCAGAAGCCGACGGCCATACTCTGGTGATACCGAAGTTTGCTGCTGAAACCTTGCTGGATATCCCGGCGGATGAACTGAGCCATACCATGACGACAGTACAAAAAGTGATGTCGGCGCTTAAATCTACGTTAGGCGTTGAGGGCGTC
>JBFKFH010000129.1:0-9437 GCA_041618685.1 Rheinheimera sp. | reverse complement strand
TATTAATACCCAAACCGGTTTTGAGCAGGCAGCATTACTGCTGCGTAACGCCAAACGGGTACTGCTATGTGGTAAAGGCGGTTCGGCGCTGGTAGCGAAGGATTTTTCCTACAAGTTACAGAAGCTGGGTATGGCTGCGCTGGCAGAAACAGACACCCATGTTCAACTGGCCAATATTGCCAATTACACCCGCGACGACGTGCTGGTAGTGCTGAGTGAATCGGGCGAAACCCCTGACAGCGTAAAAATAACCGAACAGGCCGCTGCCAATGGCGTGCAAATAATCAGCATTACGGCCTACGGCGGCAATAGCGTAGCTAAACTGGCGGGGCTGAATTTATACACGGTGGCAGACGAAAGCTCTGCGCGGTTATCGTCGATTCTAGCGCGCAACGCACAAGAGCTGGTCATTGATACGTTGTTTATCCTGCTAACGCAAACCTGCCCATTGGGCCGTAAGAAGCTAGCAGCATCAAACAGTGCCGTGGACGCATTTTTAGCGCGTAAGCGCTAAGAAAAAACCCCACGCGGGTTAGCGCGCGGGGTGTCTGATAAAAAGACCAAGACAAGGATAGACGTATTTTGGTGGCGTTGTTCAGTGCGCCAGAGCCGCCGCGGGTAGCCCCGCATCGCCCTCGCCCACTCGCTCCCGGGAAGTTCCACCAATGCTTCCCGGGCTGCTTACTTTACCGACGAAACAAATTCAGGGTAGGCTTCAATGCCACACTCTGAAGCGTCCACGCCTTCATATTCGGCTTGCTCACTGACACGAATGCCGATAGCCTGCTTCAGCACATACCAAACAATAAAACTGGTAATAAATACCCAGAAAAATATCGTTGCCGCACCAACCAACTGGCCAACAAAGGTAGTACCTTGTTTGGTAATTGGCACCAGCAGCAAACCGAAAAAGCCCACCACACCATGTACTGAAATGGCACCTACCGGATCGTCTATCTTCAGCTTATCCAGGCTGATAATTGCAACAACCACCAGCACGCCAGCAATAGCGCCAAACAACGTGGCCTGCAACGCAGTTGGCGTTGACGGTTCTGCAGTAATAGCCACTAAGCCAGCCAGAGCACCGTTTAACGCCATCGTTAAATCGGCTTTGCGAAACAATATGACAGATAGTGCCAGCGCAGCGACCGCGCCGGCTGCCGCCGCGGCATTAGTGTTTAAAAACACCATGGCGACTGCGTTTGCGTTGCTGATATCGCCCAGCTTTAACACCGAGCCGCCGTTAAAACCAAACCAGCCCATCCACAAAATTAACGTACCCAGCGTTGCCATTGGCATATTAGCGCCCGGAATTGCATTTACCTTACCGTCTTTGCTGTATTTACCTTTACGCGCACCTAATAGCAGCACACCCGCAAGTGCTGCCGCCGCACCCGCCATATGGACAATGCCGGAGCCGGCAAAATCAGAGAAGCCAAAATCATCTCCCAGCGAATACCAGCCAAATACCGCGTTGCCGCCCCAGGTCCACGACCCTTCCATCGGATAAATAAAACCGGTCATAACCACTGAAAAGGCCAGGAATGCCCACAACTTCATCCGTTCAGCCACCGCACCGGATACAATTGACATCGCAGTAGCGACAAACACCACCTGAAAGAAGAAGTCAGATGCAGTCGAATATACGGCGCTACCGCTGAAACCGTCTTCACGTTCGGCAAAGCTTGCCAGGGTCGCGTCTACATCAACAGCGCCGATACCGTTCAAGAAAAACTCGCCTCCATACATAAAGGCATAACCGCACAGCAGATACATGATGCAGGCGATAGAATACAGCGCGACGTTTTTGGTAAGAATTTCGGTGGTATTTTTTGCTCTGACCAGGCCGGCTTCCAGCATCGAAAAGCCTGCCGCCATCCACATCACTAACACCCCGCACATCAGAAAGTAAAAGGTGTCCATCGCATACTGTAAATGATAAATTTGCTCTTGCATGATAACAGCTCCTTATATAGCTTCAGCGTCAGACTCGCCGGTACGAATACGTACAGCCTGTTCCAGGTCATAAACGAAAATTTTACCGTCACCAATGCGGCCGGTATGTGCCGCCGTTTGGATCGCTTCAATCAGGCGATCGACCTGGTCGTCCAGCGTGGCAATTTCCAGTTTTACTTTGGGCAGAAAATCGACCTGATATTCCGCACCGCGATACAGTTCGGTATGCCCTTTCTGCCGGCCGAAACCCTTTACTTCTGTGACCGTTAAACCTTCTACCCCAATGTCAGCAATAGCTTCGCGTACATCGTCCAGTTTGAACGGCTTGATGATGGCACATACAAGCTTCATGGTATTTTCCTTTTTACTGTTATAAGGCGGTTGCCATTAACACAAGAAAACCTTGTGCCACTTTTTATTTGTTGTTAATTATCAATGCATTGAAATGAATCGCTAATTATTGACCGTCTTGAACGCACTGTGTTGGTGCAGCTATTCCCGCTCGCTGTGCAGCTAATTCCGCCACAGCGGCAAATAATGTTGGCTCGAAAAACCGCGATACCCCTGCCTGACGCCGCCGTTGCAACGTCGTACCGAAAAAACATATTAAGTACTTGCCACCACAAGAATTTCCTCTGGCTGCTTAATGGCAGCAAAAGCATTAACAGCTATGCTTAGGGCAATAAATGTGCTTAATTACTTGCGTTAGTAGCCAGGATTACCGATATGTACCGGCAAATCAGACAACGTATGCAGATGTGTTTGATCCTATGGGCAGCATTAGCTGGCCAGGTGCAGGCATCTTCGCAATTGGCGCTGCCATCAGCATCGCGTTTCAGCCGGGTTGATATTGAGCAGGGCCTGTCACAAGCCACGGTTACTGCACTGGCGCAGGACCTCCACGGCAACATCTGGGTTGGCACGCAAAATGGTCTGAATCGCTATGACGGCTTCGATGTTAAAATATTCCGCCCTGATGAGCGGCAAAGCCTGGCGCTGACCGATAACTTTGTTACCTCACTGGCGGTTGATCAGCAAGGTGTGGTCTGGGTTGGCACCCTGAATGGCTTAAATCGGTTTGACCCGCAGCAAGGCGTGTTTGAACGAATTTTATTAGCCCCGCGCCGCGCTGATGACGACAACGACGATGTCATTTTGTCACTGCACCTGGACCAGCAGAACCGGCTGTGGGTTGGTACCGAACGCGGGGTGGCATTATGGCAGCCACACAGCAAGAGCCTGCAGTTGTGGTTGGCTACCGCCAAACCGGGCACTACGCCAACACAGCAGCAAAATATTACCGCTATTTCGACTGATAACAGCGGTAACCTGTGGTTGGGTACACCTCAGGGCTTAAGCCGTTACGACATTGCCAGCCAAACTGAAATACCGATAGAGCACTTTCCGTTTAAACATCCCTCGGTGATGGCGCTGTGGCATGACAGCGCAGACCGGCTCTGGGTTGGCTTGGAATATGAAGGTTTGCTGCTTTGGCAGCCAAACAGCCAACACTGGAGCCAGATCCCACTGGCCAGCTACGAAAATGGCGTTACCAGTAAGGAAATCCGTAGTATCACCATGGATCAAACAGGCGATATCTGGGTGGGCACCCAGCATGGCTTGAATCGGCTGACGCAACAAGCGGGCCGCTGGCAACAAACGGCATCCTTTCATCATCAGCGGAATAATCCTGACAGCCTTGGCAGTGGTAAAGTTGTATCTATTCTTGCCGATCAGCAAGGTAGCATCTGGGCTGGTACCTGGAATGGCGGCGTATCGCGCTTTAATCCGGCAAACAATTTGTTTACCAGTATCACGCCCGATTTAGCCTTAATGGCTATCGCCAGAAACCCGGCGACCATTGGTCTGGCAACCAGTCATCATAAAATGTGGGCAGGCACTGCAGATGGCCTGTTCGAACTGGATCTGAGCAATAACCGTTTTACTCTGGTTGGCAATGGCCAGCATAGTTATACCTTTTACTGCGCACTACCGCTGGGGGAAGAGTTCTGGTTTGGCCATGCTCAGGGTATTAAAAGCGTCAACATACACAACGCTGATTACCGTGATATTGCACTGCCTGATGCCGTACCACGAGGCCCGGTGCGCCGCTTGTGGGCGAACGAACAACAAGTCTGGCTGGCAATAGAGCAATACGGCATAGTGGTTCTGGACCGTGCCTTAACCACCGTAATCGCCCTACAACCGTTCAGCCGCGCCATTACATTTATCCGGCCAATAGATCAGCGGTTTATGCTGGTAGGAAGCTATAACGGCCTGTCATGGTTTGACCGCCAGACCACTGAACTGGTGTTCAGTCACAAACTGGGTACGGCAGAGCAGGACGAACTGCCCGCACTGCCAACGGCACCTATGGCCTATGTCGAAGGGCATGACGGCAGGCGCTGGCTGGCAACAAATGGCAGTGGTTTACATGAAATGCAACATGACGGTGCCATAACTGACCCGGCAAACGTACGTTTTATACAATATGCTGAAGCCGAAGGGCTGGCCAGTGGCCAGCTTAAATCGATGGAGCTGGACAAAAACGGCAATCTCTGGCTGAGCAATGCGTTCGGTATCTCGGCGTTTAACCCCACAACTGCACAGTTCATCAACTTTGGTGCTCGGCACGGCACCTTGCGCCGCGACTATATTAACAACGCCAGCAGCCGCTTTGCCGACGGCCGCATTGTATTTGGCGGCATGGACGGCTTCACGCTATTTGAACCTGAACAAGTACTGGCATACCAGCCTGGCGCCATTGCGATACCACAAGTCCAGCACATCAGCGTTAATGGCGCTGAGCTGCCGATTGACGAGCGTGGGCCTGACGCTGCGTTGGCCAGAGTGCTGTATCACGATGCTAAGCTGATCATTCCGGCAACAGGGCAACGTAGTGTCAGTTTTGCTTATTCAACCCGCGAGTTTATTGAAACACAGCAGGTGCAGTTCCAATACCGGCTGGATCCGCTGACACCTGATTGGATCACTCAAACCGGCACCAACCGCAGTATCAGTTTTGAACGTCTGCCCCCCGGCAGTTATCAGCTGCGCTTGCGTGCCGGCCTGCCACAAACGCAGTGGAGCGACGAGTTTACGCTGCCGGTGGAAGTACAACCACTGTGGTGGGAAACCACTGTCGCACGCTTATTGTTTATTACATTCTTTGTTTCTCTGCTGCTTGGGGTGCACGTTTATCGCCTGGCGCATCTGCATAAACGCCAGGCTGACCTGGCGCGATTGGTCGATCAGCGAACCGAAGCACTGCACGATAAAACCCAAGCGCTGCAGGAGTCGAAAAACCGTGCAGAGCAAACGCTGCAGCAATTGGCCACCACAATGAAAGAGTTAGTACGCACTGAAAAAATGGCCGCGCTGGGTCAGTTGGTTGCCGGTGTTGCCCATGAGGTAAATACCCCGCTGGGGGTTGCCCTAACCGCTAATAGTGTAGTCAGTGAAGAGTGCCGTCAATTATTGCGTAAACTGCAAGAAGGCAATATCCGTCGCCAGGAGCTGGATGCGTTTTTACAAAAGCTGACCCAGGCCGCTCGTCTGCTGGATAGCAATTTGCACCGTGCGGCCAATTTGGTGGCAAACTTTAAGCAAGTGTCCGTCGACAGAACGGCCGACAATCAGCGGCAGTTTAATTTGGCAGATTATTTAGGTGAGTTGCTCGAAAGCCTCAGTTTAATGTGGAAAAACCGTCAGGTGACGATTAGCGTTAACTGCCCGGACAACATCATTATGGATAGCTATCCCGGCACCATTGGTCAAATCATCACTAATTTCACTCAGAATGCCATCATTCACGCATTTAAAGACCGCAGTAACGGCGCTATCAGCATTAGTTGTGCCCAGCGCGACAGCCAGGTTGAAATTGTGTTTGCCGACAATGGTGTTGGTATCGATACCGAAATAATCGAGCGGATTTTTGACCCGTTTTTTACCACCAACCGGCACCAGGGCGGCACCGGCCTTGGGTTGCATATCGTCTATAACCTGATAACACAAAATTTGCGCGGCACTGTTAGTGTTAGCAGCAGCCCCGACAGTGGCAGCCGTTTTACATTGTTATTGCCGTTAAAGGTATAACAGTATCCATGCCGTTATTCCGCCAGAAACTGTTGCCATTCATGTAGCAGTTTAAGCAAATCTTCGCGGCCACACTGCATCGTCATGCCCTGCTCATCCAGCTGTAAATCATCGTCCGCCAGTGGCGCCTGCAACGCTGACTGCGGCTGCTCATTATGATAAAACAGCGTGTTATGGCTTAGTGTTACTTCGCCGTTTTCTACCTGCAGCAGAAACTCCTTACCCTGATATTGCATATCCTGATGCGGTTTAAGCGCAGCAAGCTGCTGTACAAAGGGGCTATAGGCTTCGGCCTGCTGGCCAAACTCGTCCAGCAAAAACCGGCCCATTACCTCATGCTCTGCCGCCAGCCTGATACCAAATTGCAAGGTATTGCGGTCATAAATAAAATCGTATTCCACGCTAACACTCCAGCCGTGTTACATAATTGACATTGTAGCTGTTACTGCTGTATTCGCGAGCATAAAAAAGGCCTGCTATGCAGGCCTTTTATCTACGAACAGTGTGTTACACCGCTTGCTGAATAATCACGTTATCCGCTTTTTTGGTGTATTGCTCCATCCGGTGGAAGTTCAGGTAACGGTAAGTATCGGCCGCGGTAGCATCAATTTGCTTCGCGTACTCCAGATACTCTGCTACCGTTGGCAACTTGCCGATAATAGACGCTACAGCCGCCAGCTCAGCAGAAGCTAAGTACACGTTAGCGCCCTGACCTAAACGGTTCGGGAAGTTACGGGTTGAAGTAGACACAACCGTTGATTTCTCCGCTACCCGTGCCTGGTTACCCATACACAGTGAACAGCCTGGCATTTCAGTGCGGGCACCAACTTTACCAAATATGCTGTAATAGCCTTCCTCGGTTAACTGCGCCTGGTCCATCTTAGTTGGCGGAGCGATCCACAGGCGGGTTGGCAACTGGCCTTTGAACTTATCCAGTAACTTACCTGCTGCGCGGAAGTGACCAATGTTGGTCATACAAGAGCCAATAAACACTTCGTCAATCTTGTCGCCGGCCACTTCAGACAGTAAGCGCGCATCATCCGGATCGTTTGGTGCACACAGTACCGGCTCTTTAATGTCAGCCAGGTCAATTTCAATAATTTCGCTGTACTCGGCATCCGCATCTGCAGACATCAGCTGTGGATCTTTTAACCACGCCTGCATTGCCTGCACACGACGTTCGATAGTACGCACATCGCCGTAACCTTCAGAGATCATCCACTTCAGCATCACAATGTTTGATTCTAAATATTCAGCAATCGATTCCTGTGACAGCTTGATAGTACAGCCGGCAGCTGAACGCTCGGCAGACGCATCTGATAATTCAAACGCCTGCTCAACGGTCAGTTTTGGTAAACCTTCGATTTCCAGAATACGGCCAGAGAAGATGTTCTTCTTGCCTTTCTTATCAACGGTTAGCAAGCCTTTTTGAATGGCAGCATACGGAATAGCATGCACTAAATCGCGCAGTGTAATACCCGGCTGCATTTCACCTTTAAAGCGCACCAGCACTGACTCAGGCATATCCAAAGGCATCACACCAGTAGCAGCGGCAAATGCAACTAAGCCTGAACCGGCAGGGAATGAAATACCAATCGGGAAACGGGTGTGTGAATCACCACCGGTACCCACGGTATCAGGCAGTAACATACGGTTTAACCAGCTGTGGATAATACCATCGCCCGGACGCAGTGAGACACCGCCACGGTTCATAATAAAATCTGGCAGCGTGTGGTGCGTATCCACGTCAACCGGCTTCGGATAAGCGGCGGTGTGACAGAATGACTGCATGGTTAAATCGGCAGAGAAACCTAAGCAGGCTAAGTCTTTTAACTCATCCCGTGTCATCGGGCCAGTGGTATCCTGCGAGCCGACTGTGGTCATTTTTGGTTCACAGTAAGTACCCGGCCGCACACCTTTCACGCCACAGGCTTTACCAACCATTTTCTGCGCCAGCGTATAGCCTTTGCCCGAATCAGCTTTGGCTTGTGGACGACGGAATTTGTCTGATGGGCCATGACCTAAGAACTCACGGGCACGGTCAGTTAAACCACGACCAATGATTAACGGAATACGGCCACCGGCGCGGACTTCGTCAATTAACACATCGGTTGCCAGGCTGAACTCAGCCAGCACTTCGTCAGTGCCATGACGGACAATTTTGCCTTCAAATGGCAGAATGTCGATCACATCGCCCATTTCCAGCTTGCTCACATCAACTTCAATCGGCAGCGCGCCTGAGTCTTCCATGGTGTTAAAGAAGATAGGGGCAATTTTGCCACCCAGCACAAAACCACCGCCGCGCTTATTCGGCACGTATGGAATGTCATCACCCATAAACCACAACACTGAGTTAGTGGCAGACTTACGTGATGAACCGGTACCTACTACGTCACCGACGTAAGCTAATGGAAAACCTTTTTTATTCAGCTCATCCAGTTGCTTGATTGGGCCAACTGTACCTGGCTGATCCGGGTTAATGCCTTCGCGGGCATTTTTTAGCATAGCTAACGCATGCAGCGGAATGTCTGGCCGTGACCAGGCATCTGGCGCTGGCGATAAGTCATCCGTGTTGGTTTCGCCTGATACTTTAAATACAGTAACGGTAATTTTTTCTGCTAACGCCGGCTTCGCTTCAAACCATTCGGCATCAGCCCAGCTTTGTACCACTTGCTTGGCATGCACATTACCGGCATCTGCTTTTTCAGTCACATCATGGAAGGCATCGAAAATTAATAAAGTGTGCGACAGTGCTTTAGCGGCAATGGGCGCCAGCTTTTCGTTGTCCAGCAGGCTGATTAACGGCTCAATGTTGTAGCCACCCATCATCGTGCCCAACAGCTCGGTGGCGCGTTCTGCGCTGATCAAACTGCAGTTGGTCTCACCTTTGGTGACGGCCGCTAAAAAGCCGGCTTTTACATAAGCGGCTTCATCCACACCTGGTGGCACGCGGTTTATCAGTAAATCTAACAGGGTTTCTTCTTCGCCTTTTGGCGGATTTTTTAACAGTTCAACTAAGGCGGCTACCTGCTCTGCGTTGAGCGGTTTTGGCGGAATACCTTGCGCGGCGCGCTCGGCCACATGTTCGCGATATTGTTGTAGCACAGTATGATCCTCTTGGTCGTTAACTGCAGTCTTGCCTCTGCAGCGTCATTCAACAGAATGAATGGTCGTAATTATATGAAAATTCGGGCCAGATTGACATCCGGCAGTTAACCACGCTACTTATAGTGGTTATAAATCTGGTGAATATGAAACCGGAAGTTATATATTCTTTATTATAGTGGTCAGACCTCGCTATTGATGACAGAGGTTGGAATCCCGAACTGGGCGCCACAGAGTGTCTGAGCCGGCGACAAATTCGTATGGAACGAATTTGAACAGCT
>JBFKFH010000128.1:0-9467 GCA_041618685.1 Rheinheimera sp. | reverse complement strand
GGCTAACAGAAGGCAAGCTGCCGCCTGGAAAAACATAGCGTTTGATAAAATCAACTTCTTTGACATATTGCTGATAACGCTGGTCTACAATCGTAATAGCCTGCAATACCATTAAACCGTCAGCTTTTAATAAGCTGGCGCACTTTTCAAAATAGGTATCTAAGTATTCCTCACCGACAGCTTCTATCATTTCAATCGAAACGAGCTTATCAAACTGGCCATTGAGGTCACGATAATCGTTAAACAATAAGGTAATCTTATCTTCAAGCCCCAGTTCAGCTATCCGGGCTTTGGCGAAATCATACTGCTGTTGCGAGATGGTAGTAGTGGTAACCTGACAACCATAATGCTGAGCAGCGAAAATAGCCATCCCACCCCAGCCTGTGCCTATTTCTAACAGGTGGTCATCAGCCTTCAACTGTAAACGGTCACAAATAAGCTGCAACTTATGTTGCTGAGCCTGTGCCAAATCTGTATTGGCATCAGGATAAACCGCACTGGAATACATCATGCTTTCATCAAGAAATAGGCGGTACATTTCATTGCCTAAATCATAGTGAGCAGCAATGTTCTTTCTTGCCTGAGCAGCAGAATTGCGGTTGCGCCAATTCAATAGTTTAAGCAGCGGCCTGCCCAAACGGGTGATGGCCGAATCAAGCTTATCCAGCGTATTGAGATTTAACGCAAAAATTCGAACCAGCGCGGTTAAATTATCGCAGCGCCACATCCCCATTATGTAAGCCTCACCGCCACCGACCGATCCCGCCATTACCATCTTTTGGTAAAAAGCCGGGTCGACAACCGTAATAACCGCTTTTAACGGCGCGTGTTCATCGCCAAAGCGAAAGCGTTGCTGACCTTCAACCAGGGTAATATCACCAAATTGTAACTGGCTGATAAAATCCAGCGCAAACTTACGGCATAAACGGTCAAACCAGCTCAGATTGGTGAATTGAGAGGCTTCAATCAGGCTCATTGTCATGCATTTGTATCCTTCGTCTTGGGGTGGGCATGCACCGGCACACCTTTTAGATATAACTTTATTGCGTGCCAATAAATACGCAATACTACCTGTACGTTCTGACATGGTTGCCGGATCAGCCATTTACGCTTCCAGCTGGCGGTTAGTTCATGCCGCTGTAACGTGATCCAGGCACTGAATATCTGTTTGTCAGCTAGTTTATTACTGATACTGCACAGCAGGCTTTGACCTGGCTCAGTGATTTGCCAATGGTATTGCATATCCATCGGATGAAAAGGTGATACATGAAACGCTTTACTATGCTGATAATGCTGTTGGCCACTGCGGATTGTCTGCAAATAATAATGGCGTTCGTTCCAGGGGGTATTCGTTACCTCAGCCAGCAAATAACAAAAATCACCATGCTTATCAAAGCAGTAATACAATGTCAGCGGGCTAAAATACAGCCCCCAGTTAGCAAGCGGTGTCAGCACATAAATATGCTCCGGCGCCTGCTGCGCGCCTAGTTCAGCTACTTTATTGCGTACTGCGGTAACAATACTATCAGCACCCGGTAAATAGTCTTTGCGGCGGTAACTTAATGCACCAAAACGTTCATAGCACACCCCAACCGTTTCTAATGCAGTGCTATCCAGCGCCGAGCAATCCAGCCAGTAGTGCGCCAGCCGGTAGCGAAAACCATATTCACGAGGTGACACACGCAAGTGGCCTACTTCGCCCTGATATACCGCATGTCCCGCTTGCATCAGTATTGCACTCCTAACAGCGCAGCGACATCCACTGCACTTCTGGCCCCGTCTTCATGAAAACCGTTGTACCAATAGGCGCCGGCAAAAAATGTGTGCTGCAGGCCATTAATCTTGCTGCGCTGTTGTTGTGCTGCCGTCGTCGCGCTGTTAAACACAGGATGAGCATACTGATACACGCCAAGCACTTTATCCGCTGCAATAGCCGCAGTGTTATTCAGCGTAACGCAGAATGTTACAGGCGCCACAATACCCTGCAGCAAATTCATATTATAGGTCAGCGTTGCGTGGTCTTTATCATTTGCATCCAGATTATAGTTCCACGCGGCCCACGCGCGCTTGCGCGTCGGTAACATGTTGATATCGGTGTGCAACACCACTTCATTCTGCTGATACGCGATACCGCCCAGCACGTCGCGTTCGTCAGCCGTTGCATCATCTCCCAGCAGTTGTAATGCCTGATCGCTGTGGCAGGCCAACACCACCTTATCGTACTGCTCAATTCGACCATCGGAAAAAATAATCTGTACACCACCACTGTCGCGCTGGATAGCGAGAATCTGCTGATTTAACTTCACCCGCTCATTACCAAGTTTTGCTAATAATGCCTCGACGTAACACTTAGAGCCGCCTTTTATTACCGCCCATTGAGGCCGGTTGCTAATATTCAATAAGCCATGGTTATTAAAAAAATTCAGGAAAAAGCGGACAGGAAATGCTGGCATGTCTGCCAATCCAGCAGACCAGATAGCTGCGCCCATCGGCATTAAATAATTATCACGGATAGCCTGGCCAAAACCATGCTTCGCTAAAAAGTCCCCGAGGGTTAAGTCCAGATCCGCGTCATCGTGTTGCAATAACTGCTTACCCAGTTTGTTAAAACGCACGATATCCAGCAACATCCGCCAAAACCAAGGCCGAAATAAATTGCGACGCTGCGCGAACAAGCTGCTTAATGTATTACCGTTGTATTCAAGATTCTGAGCGGTATTTTTGACTGAGAAACTCATGCTAGTGTGCTTAAATTCCACACCAAGTTCCGATAGAAACCGGTTAAATATCGGATAAGTCCAGTTATTAAAGACAATAAAACCCGTGTCAACCGGATAAACCTGGCCCTGCACTTCTACCTCGGTGGTTGCGGTATGCCCTCCAAGGTAATTATTGGCTTCAAGTAAGGTTACATCATACTTTTGCTGCAACAAATACCACGACATCATCCCCGAGATCCCACCACCTACCACTGCAATGCGCATACTGCTTCCTTATTCTGACTATCCGACTAACCGGAGACATTAGCCATACGGCGTTTTACTTTATCTGTTAGCCAGCCCAAAACCGGTAAATGCTGAAACACCATTTCGTTTAAATCATAGTAGTCCCGATGGTAGATAATCAGGCCATCTTGCCAGCGCAGCACCGTACAACCTGCAACTTCAATCATTTTGCCATTGCCAATGGCCGGATGAGAAAACTGCATTGTCCAGCTGAGAAAACCTTCATCCTGCGCCTCAATTCGGTTCTGTCCGGTAAAAGTACATTGCTGCAATCTGGCGTAGGCATGGCTAAAGTACTGTTTCATTGCTGCTATACCCTGGATTTTATGCACCGGATCAGTAAAAATTACCGCAGGATGATAAACCTGCTCCAGTTGCTGTAAGTTAGAACCAGATAATGCATTGTAAAACTCAAGAAAGCTGTCAATACGCGGTGTGCCGATAGTATTCATGGTTTTTTCTTTACCTCTGCAAACAATGCTAACGTGTGCTGACGTGCAATGGCATGATCTACAACTGGCGCCGGGTACCCCTTAACCCCCCCGGACGCTTGTGGCCAGTGCACTGCTTTACCACGCAATTTATTCAGCTCAGGTATGAACAAACGAATGAATTTGCCATCTGGATCAAACTTTTCACTTTGGCTTTGTGGATTAAAGATTCGAAAATAAGGTACCGCATCTGTGCCGGTTGATGCGGCCCACTGCCAGCCGCCATTGTTCGCGGCAAAGTCGCCGTCTATCAGTTTGGACATAAAGTAACGTTCGCCCCAACGCCAATCGATATGTAAATCTTTTACTAAAAAGCTGGCGCTGATCATGCGTAAGCGGTTATGCATCCAACCTGTTTGATTCAACTGCCGCATTGCTGCGTCCACTATCGGGAAACCAGTTTGGCCGTCGCACCAGGCCTGAAACAACATCTTATTGTTGCTCCAGCGGATTGCTTCGGTTTGTGCCTGAAACGGCTGATGTTTGATCAGCTTCGGATAGGCAACCAGTATATGCTTATAAAACTCGCGCCAGATCAGCTCTGACAACCAGACTGCGGCGCCACTCGCATCATGCTGCCAGCTTTCAGCAGCTTCAAGTTGCAACCTGGCAACACATTGCGCCGCGGACACGACACCAATCGCTAAGTAGGCGGATATCCTCGCCGTCCCATCAATTGCCGGAAAATCCCGGTTAACTTTATAGTCCTGCACTTTCTGCTGACAAAAAGTGCGCATCTGTGCCAGTATTTCAGACTCTTTTACCGGCCAGGCGGCAGAACTGTTATCACCCTGCTGCATAGCAGGTAATTGCGGCAGGGTTATTACACCCTGCTGCACAGGCCGGGGTTTAGCATGACACTGAATGCCGCGCTGATGCAGGTGTGCCAGCCAGCTGCGCTTAAAAGGGGTGAAGACTTTGTAGATCTCATTTTGCTGCGTACGAACAGAACCGGGCGGCATAATACATTGGGTGTCGAACCGGATAAATTGCCCCTGTGCCGCCAGCACCAGCTGCTCGACCGCCGCATCACGCTGCCGCTCTGCCAGTTCATACTCGGTTTGTACAAAAACTTTCAGCCTGAACTGCTGGTTTAATACAGAGAAGACTGCTGGTAACTGCTGAAAATCGCTGCCCTCTAGCGCCAATAGCGGAATGTTCAGCGCGGCCAACTCCTGCTGCAACTGCACCACGCGACGACGGATGAAGTCTTGTTTTATTGGCGCCATATCATGCTGCTGCCAGCTGTCTGGCGTTGCAATAAACAACGCCAGCACGTTTGCGCCAGTTTTACCGGCATCTTCAACGGCGCTGCTCAAACAGGCATTATCAGCACAGCGTAAATCGTTTCGAAACCATACAATATTCAGTTGCTGCATCTTAGCCCCGTAAACCTAAAGACTCAGGATAAGGCGAGAAATAGCGCTGTGCGCTTACATAGCTATTCGGTTGCTGCTTTAAATGATGCTGCATCAGGGTCAGCGGAGCCAACAGCGGCACAAAGCCCTGGCGGTAGCGATGAATTAGGTCTGCCAACTCTTGTTTGGCTTCGGATGTAAGGCCGTGTTTTAAGAAGCCCTGTAAATGCTGCAGCACGTTAGTATGTTGCTTTCTGCTGGCAATATTTTTCAGCGCATGCATCAACTCCGCCAGGTAGCGTTGTTGTAACTCTTGCGGTGCAAACAACTTTGCCTGCGCTACCAGGCGACCTAATTCACGATAAGCCACTGGACTGTGGGCCATCACCAAAAATTTATAGCGGCTGTGAAACGCAACCAGCTTACCGACGCTAAAACCGTCTTTCATTGTTTGCTGGTAGTCATAGCAACTGAACACGCGGCAAATGAAGTTTTCCTTTAGAGCAGAGTCAAATAAACGGCCGTCTTCCTCGACTGGCAACCAGGGATAGGTATGCATGAGCTGACGGGCAAATATACCGACGCCTATTTTCCCCATACCATCTCCGTTTGAGTTAAACACTCTAACCCGCTCCATGCCACAACTAGGCGACTTTGCACAAACGATATAACCACTCAGATCTGCCAGCTGTGGCAGCTTCTTCGCAGCAAAATCGAGCATGGCACTGGTATGATCGACAGCTGTGTTATTACTTTGCACCAGGTGTACTTTTTGTTGCTCATCCAGTTGCAAACGGATCGCCGGACGGGGGGCTGGCATGCCAATTGCCATCTCGGGGCAAACCGGCACATAATCGACTAATGCCGACAGTTGCTGAAGACAAAACGCAGACGCTTTGTGTCCACCATCATAACGTACCTTTTCTCCCAATACACAGGCACTGATCCCTATCTTTATCGTCATAACGGCCTCTTTTGCAGTTCATTAGAAATGTGTACAGCAGATATAACAGTTTGGATCTTAACTATTTGTCGATTAAATTTATTTGCATAAAAAAACGGCAAGTTACCTGCGTAACTTGCCGTTTTTTAACAATCAACAGACATCAGCTTATTTCTTGCTGGTGCCTACCTCAACACGGGACTTCAATTTCTGCCCCGGCCGGAACGTAACCACACAGCGCGCAGAAATAGGGATATCTTCGCCCGTTTTGGGATTGCGACCCGGTCGCTGATTTTTGACCCGTAGATCAAAGTTGCCAAAGCCGGATAACTTTACCTGATCACCCGCCTCCAGGGCTGCGCGGATCTCCTCAAAAAAAGCTTCCACTATTAATTTGGCATCGCGTTTGCTGACACCAAATTTTGTAAACAGACGTTCTGCTAAATCGGCTTTGGTAAGCGCCATTCTTAATCCCTCAACGTTGCGTTGAACTCTTCACCAAGCGCGCTAACTACTTGATTTACCAACTGTTGGATATCTTTATCTTCCAGGGTACGCGCTAAATCCTGCAGGGTCAGAGCAATGGCCAGTGATTTAAAACCCTCTGCCACACCCGGTCCTGTATATACGTCAAACAATTTTAGGTCAACTAGTTGATTTCCGCCAACTTTTTTTATAGTAGCAGCTATATCAGCAAAACGCACCTCTGATTTCACCACAACCGCTAAATCACGCCGGTTTGCCGGATACTTTGACAATTCGCGTGCCTGTACGATATCACGCAGCCCCAAAGCAGCTACGTCCAGTTCAAACAAATAGGCTTTCCCTTTTATTCCTAGCTTGCGTTCTGCCTCCGGATGCAATGCTCCGACATAACCGACAAAGGTGTCACCACGATAAATAGCCGCAGTCTGACCCGGATGTAAGGCGCTATGTTCTCCGGTAACAAAACGGAACTCTGCTACTGCTGAGGTTTGTGCCAGTATGGCTTCTACATCACCCTTAACATCATAGAAGTCAGCAACGCGGTTTTCCATGTTCCAGTGCTCGTTATGCATAGAGCCGACGATTACACCACCAATTACCGGCGTTTGGCGCACACCGCCTTCGGCTGCTGTATCCGGAACAAACTTAAGGCCATACTCAAACAACCGGATGCGGCTTTGCTGCCGGTTCTGATTATACTGCACCGTTTGCAGCAGACCGGGCCACAGATTCAATCGCATCGCAGACATATCCACAGCTATCGGATTAGGTAATACCAATGCCTCCTGTTGTGGAAACAGTAGTTGCTGCACTTTAGGGTCAACAAAGCTGTAGGTAATGGCTTCCTGGTAACCACGGTCAACTAATACTGTGCGCAGGCGTTGCACATTAAGCTCAGCCTCACGGAAGGTACGCATTTTCAGGCTAGCCTGCGGTGCAACATTCGGAATGCGGTTATAACCGTATACCCTGGCGACTTCTTCTATCAAATCTTCAGCAATGCTGATATCAAAGCGATAGCCCGGCACACTAACCTGCCAGCCATCAGATGTTTCAGCCACCGTTAGGCCTAAACGGTTGAAAATAGCGGTCACGTCATTTTTGGCAATACTGATCCCCAGAATGCGTGCTAATTTCGCCTCTGTCAGGCTGATATTGGCCACTTTAGGCAAATGCGCGTCTGATACAGCTTCAACAACCGGCCCCGCCTCACCACCACAGATTTGCAGCAACAACGTTGTCGCACGTTCCATCGCAATATGCTGCAACTGCGGGTCAACACCACGCTCATAGCGGTGCGAGGCATCAGTATGTAACCCATACTGTCTGGCCTTGCCGGCTATTGCCAGCGGGGCAAAAAAGGCACTTTCTAAAAAGATATCCTGCGTTTCGCTGGTAACACCGCTGTGTAAGCCACCAAAAATACCGGCCATGGCCAGCGCTTTTTTGCTGTCAGCTATCAGTAAAGTATTCGCTTTTAGCGTAACTTCAGTCTCGTCCAGCAATACCAGGGTTTCACCTTCAGCTGCCAGACGAACATTGATATCGCCATCGATTTTCCCCAGATCAAAAGCGTGCATCGGATGTCCCAACTCCAGCAACACGAAATTAGTAATATCCACAACGGCGTCAATACTACGCACACCGCAGCGGCGCAACTTTTCGGTCAACCATAGCGGGCTTGGCGCGTTAACGTTTACATTACGTACCACCCGGCCCAAATAACGCGGACAAGCATCAGGGGCACTTAATGTGATCGCTTTTTTCTCGTTGCTGGTCACTGCCGCTGGCAAAAACGCTGGCTGGCATACGTCCAGCTGATTTAACACCCCAACTTCACGTGCCAGGCCTTTGATACCCAGACAGTCAGCGCGATTTGGCGTTAAATCAACTTCAATAATGCGATCATCAAGTTCTAAATAATTACGCACATTTATCCCAACCGGGGCATCCTGTGGCAGCTCTAAGATACCATCAGAATCGTCTGCCATACCCAGCTCAGACAAGGAACACAGCATACCATTGGACGGCTGACCGCGCAGTTTGGCTTTTTTAATGACAAAATCGCCTGGCAACACCGCTCCAACCGTTGCGACAGCGACTTTAAGACCTGTGCGGCAATTTTTTGCACCACAAACGATATCAAGCAGCTCTTCACCGCCAATATTCACTTTGGTCACTTGTAATTTATCAGCATCAGGGTGTGGGCCACATTCAACCACTTCACCGACCACTACCCCATTAAAATCCGCCGCAACCTTGTCGATGCCATCTACTTCCAGACCGGCCATGGACAGCTGTTCAGATAAGGTGTTGGTGTCAATGGCTGGGTTTACCCACTCGCGTAACCAGGCTTCACTGAATTTCATTTACATAAACTCCACTTATCTGAACTGTTTTAAAAAACGTAAATCGTTTTCGAAGAAGGCGCGTAAATCGGTGACTCCATAACGCAACATGGTCAAACGTTCTACACCCATACCAAAAGCAAAGCCGCTGTATACTTCTGGATCAATGCCTACTGAACGCAGCACATTAGGATGAACCATGCCGCAGCCCAACACTTCGAGCCACTTGCCATTTTTACCCATCACATCAACTTCGGCTGACGGTTCGGTAAATGGAAAAAACGACGGACGAAAGCGGATCTGCAAGTCTTCCTCAAAGAAGTTATGCAGAAAATCATGCAAGATCCCTTTAAGTTCGGTAAAACTCACGTTGGTATCGACCATTAAACCTTCCACCTGATGAAACATAGGGGTATGGGTTTGATCGTAGTCGTTGCGATATACCCGGCCCGGAGAAATAATACGCAGCGGGGGTTGCTGTTGTTCCATAGTGCGTATTTGTACACCCGAGGTTTGGGTACGCAACATCAGCTTCGGATTAAAATAGAAAGTGTCATGGTCCGCGCGGGCCGGATGGTGGTCCGGAATATTCAGCGCATCAAAATTATGAAAATCATCTTCGATTTCCGGGCCATGCTTGATGTCAAAACCTAATTCAGCAAAGAATGCTGAGATGCGTTCAATGGTGCGTGTCACCGGGTGCAAACCGCCGGTTTCCAGCATACGGCCGGGTAAGGTCACATCGATTTGCTCTTGAGCCAGCTTTGCCGCCAGCTGCTCATGCTGCAACGCATCACGTTTTGCGTTTAATACATCCTGAACCTGTTGTTTTAATT
>JBFKFH010000127.1:0-9469 GCA_041618685.1 Rheinheimera sp. | reverse complement strand
TGATTATGAAGCCGACGATGTTATAGCCTCTATCGCAGTAAAATTAGTACAACATGGGCAGCAGGTTACAATAGTGTCCACCGACAAAGGCTTTTTACCGATGCTGTCGCAGCAGATCCAAATCTACGATACCTTTGCCCGTCAGTTTCATAGCGAAGACAGCGTACAACAAAAGTTTGGCGTCAGTACCTCACAGTTAGTTCGGTACTGGAGTCTGGTCGGCGACAGCACTAACAACATTCCGGGAGTTAACGGTATTGGCCCCAAAGGTGCTCACGACCTGCTGGCACTGGGTACTACTTTAACTGAAGCGCTGGAACATCCGGATTGCCATAAAAAACTGCGGGAGAAGATTTTGCAGAACAAAGAGCAGATAAAAATTTTTATGCAAATACTGACGTTAAAAACTGACATACAACTTGGCATTAATCTGCAGGAACTGCGCCTTGAACAACGGGTTGACTAGCCATGCAGCCAGTTATCCAACCTAAGGTTCGCCGTTTTCGCCTGGGTAAAGTAGGCTTGTTCAGTACCGGCTTAGCTGTCTATTTGCTACTGCTGTTGGCCGTTTTATTTTGGTATCAGGACGATGTGTCTCAAATGACCTGGGCTGATCGCGAAGTGTTTAACCATAAAATAATCAGTCAATACCAGCTAAGTGACAACATCATGCAGCAACAGGTACTGGAACGGCTTGGCACGCCCGATATTACTGTGGCGCAGCAGCATGGCAATGGCATATATCAGGTACTGTATTATCGCACCCATCGCGATACGCCGGATGGTATCACCACGACAGATGAATGTACCGCCTTACTGTTTAAAAACCGCCGGCTAATCGCCATAGGCGATGCTGCTGTGGCGCAGTATCAGGCCATAACCGCGCATGCAGGCTAATTCAACCGGTTGGCAGCGCTATCAACATCTGCTGCACCAAAGTACGACCTATCTGGCAAACTGTAATGACATTGCTGCGCTGCTGAAGTTAAGCCGGCAACTGGCGGCAACACGCCAAGCACTGCCGGATACCGTGGAAGAAACGTGGCAAAATGACACTGCCCTGCCCATAGCTCTGCGACAAACTGAACTGATCCTGCTATTAGCCCGGCATTATCGCTGGCCTGAAAAAGTCCGACAGTTATTGCTGATAGCAAGCAACTGCAGCGCGTTGTGTCAACTGATGCCCCTTGCCACGCAGTGGCCGGGATTGCAACGCTACCCAGCCCTGATGGCCGCGCGTTTGCTAAAAGCGGGTAACAGCAACAAGGTACTACAAGTTCTACTTGCCGGTTGTTATCCGGTTGAGCGCCAAATCGCACCATGGCACCAAAATCCGCTCAGTGTCTTACTGACGCAGGTTTGTCTGCTGTGTAGCAGTAGCGGCCAGCAGCCTGTGTTGCCTCTGCGACAGCAGATTGGCAATCGCATTGCACTGAGCCAAAGTGATTATGAGCTACAGCTATTGCGGCAACTATTGGCATTGCTGGCAACCGAGGTGTCTTGTGATGAAAATGCGCCTCAGACTGAAAGCGTTGCCGCTGCTGGCTGTGAACAAGCAGCGCAAACAGTTCCTCGTGTAGCCGACGCCCCCCCTTTGTTAGCCGATTCCATATTCGACCAGCTGATTAACGCCGATAACCGTCAGGTTGCGCTGCACCTTAGTCAATCAGCAGAGCTGGCTGCACCGGTGCTGGCACTGGCCAGCCGGTTAAACCGGCAGCAACAAGCCATTACTGATCTACGCCTGGCAGTAAATCTGCTTGGCCGGGCTCAGTTGCCTTATATTCTGGCCGAAGCAGAAATCCAAAGCTGGCTAGTCCAACGACAGCATCCTCAACAGGCATTATTACTGCAGTTCACTCACTGTATGGCAGACGCGCTGCAGCTGCTGCTGCCCGATCAGCCTGGCGAAGCCTGCTGCCGGGCGCTGGCAACCTGCCTGTGCGCGCCATTGTGGTTAAGCGAAGCCGGTTATGCCTGTGGCCTGCTTAGGCGTACGCCTACTGGCTGGCAACCGGCACTGGACTGGCGAAATTATCAACTAAATACGCATGCAAACAGTGCCGCACCTGTACTGGATGCACTATTACAGCATTATCATCTGACGCCATGGCAAACTGCAGTTGCCAATTGGTTGCAACAGCCAACAACGCAAGCCGCTACAGATAATCGGGTGCTTAGCCTGCAGCTTGCCTGGCACAGCAGCCTGGTGCTGTTTGCCAATCAACCAGACACAACATTAGCACCACTAATCAGCGCGGCGCAGCGACAAAAACTGCTTAAACAACAGAGCTCAGCATGGCTGCTTGAATTGGCCAGCCACAGTCGCTGCTATTGCCCGCTAATGCTAAATCTGTAGTTTTATTACCACATTCACCAGCCTTATACAGGATATCACGCAGATAACTACGGTAATCTTTCACCAAACTGGCGGAATGTGCCGAAAACTGCTATATTCTGCGCCGTTTTAAGGCCCGCCAGAGGCCCTTTCCCCATACATACGACAGCTAAGGATCCCCATGAGCAAGCAAATTATTACTGTCATTAAAGGCGATGGCATAGGCCCAAGTATTGTTGAAGCCGCTATCGAAGTTTTAGATAAAGTAGGCTGTGATTTCGACTATGAATATGTCGATGCCGGTTTAACTGCGCTGGAAAAAACCGGTGAACTGTTACCGCAAGCAACATTAGATGCTATCGCCCGCAACAAAATCACGTTAAAAGGTCCGTTAACTACGCCGGTTGGTGAAGGTTTTACGTCGATAAACGTTACTCTGCGGAAGAAATTTAACCTGTATTCAAATGTACGCCCGGTCATTTCATTTAAAGGCACCAAAGCGCGTTACGAGAATATCGACATTATTACCATTCGTGAAAATACCGAAGGCATGTACTCAGGTCATGGCCAGGTAGTCTCTGCGGATGGCATGGTAGCCGAAGCAACCAGTATCGTTACCCGCGATGGCGCAGAGCGTATTGCGGTGTTTGCTTTTGAAACGGCCCGGCGGGAAAAACGGAAAAAAGTCACCATTGTGCACAAAGCCAATATTCTTAAATCAACCTCAGGGTTATTTTTGAAAACTGCACGTGAAGTGGCAACCCGTTACCCGGAAATCGAAGCGCAGGAAATGATTGTCGATAACGCCTGTATGCAGCTGGTGATGAATCCGCAGCAATTTGACGTTATTGTCACCACCAACCTGTTTGGCGATATTTTGTCAGATCTATGCGCCGGTTTAGTTGGTGGCTTAGGTATGGCGCCAGGTGCGAATATCGGTGCAGATTGCGCTATTTTTGAAGCAGTACACGGCAGCGCGCCGGATATTGCCGGCAAAAATCTGGCCAACCCAAGCTCGGTTATTCTGGCTTCAATTCAAATGCTGGAATATTTAGGTATGCAGGACAAAGCGGAGAAAATCCGTGCTGCGCTGGCAGATGTGATTGCCACCGGCGATCGCACTACGCGTGATTTAGGCGGCAGCTTCGGTACCACTGACTTTACCGCAGCAGTATTAGAGCGGCTATAAGCAATATCTCTGGTAGAATAGCCACCTAGCGTGGCTATTTTTTTACCTGAATACTAAGGACATTTCTATGTCACAACTTAACAACCCACTACATGGCGTAACGTTGGAACAGATTGTTTCTGCGCTGGTTGATCATCTGGGCTGGCCGGCGTTAGCGCAGCAGATTGATATCAACTGTTTCAAAGTTGACCCATCAGTGAAAAGCAGCCTGAAGTTTTTACGCAGAACGCCATGGGCACGACAGAAAGTTGAAGAACTCTATGTGACAAAAAAGTTGTATCAGCAACGCTGATACAACTTTAAGCTGCGGTATTAACCGTTGTAGATAGTGCCACCGTCAGTGGCGTAATGTTGCAATACTGCGTTGGCAGCGTCACGTTGTACCAGCCGCACGACTTCCACTCCCGCCTGCTTTAAATAGTCATAGCTACTGTCGTAGACCGGACCTTCGTCAAAGCCAATAGCGCGGGCATCATCCGCTGTTGCTGCACACACCAAACGCTTAACTCCGCTCCATAAGGTGCCTCCCAGACACATGGCGCAGGGCTCACACGAGGTAAACAATTCGCGCTTCTCGCCGTCGGCCGACAGACTAAAGCTTTGTATGCGATGCTCCGCCAGCATAATAGCCATCATTTCACCGTGTGCGGTAGAGTTATGCAATGGCATCACCCGATTAACGCCGACACTGACCAGCTTACCACTGCTAATGTCGAAAATGGCACTGCCAAACGGGCCACCGCTACCACGCAATACATTTTGTCTGGATAGCTCAACCGCCAGTGCCATTTTTTCGTCGTCACTCTGATACACTTTCTGCCAGTCGACTACGTCATCCACCCAGGCAGGCAGATCCAACGTTATTTGATGTTTACTCATCGTTCGTCCTTCAAAACAAAGCCCGCATCAGCGGGCCGTTTTAGCAATGTTACAGTTCGGCCAGGGGTTTACTGTACGCCAGCTCCATATCCCAGGGCAGCTGTATCCAGGTATCCTGTTCAATATCAGTAACATAATGATCTACCAAAGGTTTACCCTGAGGTTTGGCATAAACGGTAACAAAGCAAGCCTTAGGAAAATGCTCACGCAGTGCTTTGGCTGTCTCACCGGTATCGACCAGATCGTCAACAATTAACAGCCGTGCCGAATCCACCAGGCTGGCGTCTTTTAAAATACGCAAACTACCCTGTTTGTCGTGTTCATAACTGGCAACACAGATACTGTCCACGACCCGGATATTCAGCTCGCGCGCTAAAATGGCCGCCGGGACTAAACCACCGCGGCTAACTGCGACAATAGCATCGTAGTCTTTACCCAGCAGCTGATGTGCCAGTTCTTTCGTCGCACGGTGAAACGCTTCCCACGACACATAAAACATTTTGTTAGTTGATAATGACATAGCCCTGCCCTGCAAAATCGGTTAGCGGAAATTATAAGCAGCCCAATGCCACTTCAACCATTTCATTGAAGCTGGTTTGGCGCAGCTCAGCGCTTAACGCTTCGCCGGTGCGGATATGGTCACTGACGGTAAAAATAGCCAGCGCGTTAATACCGTATTCGGCCGCTACACCATATAAACCGGCGGCTTCCATTTCTACTGCCAATACACCGTACTTCTCCAGGGTGTCAAACAAGGTTTCACTTGGGTTATAGAATAAATCAGAGGTAAATACATTACCCACTTTGACATCAATATTCTTCGCCCGTGCTGCTGCGACCGCCTTTTCCAGTAAGGTAAAACTGGCCATGGCAGCGAAATCCATGCCAGCTAACCGGTTACGGTTAACATTAGAGTCGGTGCTGGCACCCATGCCGATAACAACATCGCGCACTTTGACGTCAAGCGGCAGACCACCGCAAGAGCCAATGCGAATAATGTTCTTCACACCATAAAACTTAACCAGTTCAGTGGCATAAATAGACATTGACGGAATACCCATGCCTGACCCCAGTACGCTAACCGGCTTGCCTTTATAGGTACCGGTATAACCGAACATATTACGTACAGTGTTTACACTTACGGCATCGGTTAGAAAGGTTTCAGCAATGTGCTTGGCGCGCAGCGGATCACCAGGCATTAATACAGTGTCAGCAAAAGCGCCTTCGGGCGCGTTGATATGCGGTGTGGCCATAGAGGTCTCTTAGTTAATTTTATTTAAAAAGGATTCGCCGTACGCCATAGCGTCCAGCCCAAAATAATCGGCCAGGGTCTGACCTATATCAGCAAAGCTCATACGCTCGCCTAAATCTGTGCCTTGCATACCCGGCTGATACGCCAATACCGGAATGTACTCCCGGGTATGCTCGCTACCCGGCCAGGTAGGATCGCAACCGTGATCTGCGGTTAACAACATCAGTGTCTCAGGCCCACAGGCAGCCATCAGTTCAGGCAAGCGGCGATCAAAGTACTCGAGTGCCTCACCATAACCAATAGGATCCCGACGGTGGCCAAAGTTCTGGTCAAAATCGACCAGATTGGTAAACACCAGGCTGTTATCCGGCTGTGCGGCCATTTGTGTCAAAGTCGTATCAATCAGCGCTTCGAGCCCAGTGGCTTTCAGACTGGTCGAAATACCCTGATGGGCATAAATGTCGGCAATTTTACCAATACTGATAACCTTACCGCCCGCCGTGGTCAATTTGTCTAGCACGGTTGGTGCCGGCGGTAACACCGAGTAATCACGGCGATTACCCGTGCGGGCGTAATTATGGGCACTGTCGCCGAGGAATGGCCGTGCGATAACACGACCAATATTGTATTTGTCCAGCAACTCACGGGCTACCAGGCAAAAGTCTAACAATCGCTCAAGGCCGAAATGAGTTTCATGAGCGGCTACCTGAAATACACTGTCAGCTGAGGTATAACAAATCGGTTTGCCGGTTTTAATATGCTCATCACCCAGCTTAACCAGTATTTCGGTACCAGAAGCATGACAGTTACCCAAGATACCGGTTACACCAGTACGCTGACATAATTCTGCAATCAGCTCGGCCGGAAAACTGTCTGTTTTGTCATGAAAATAGCCCCAATCGAACAATACCGGCACGCCGGCCATTTCCCAGTGTCCGCTTGGCGTATCTTTACCACTGCTTAATTCTCGTGCATAACCGTAGCCACCAATGACACTGCCACTATCAGCGATATCGGCCTGCACGCCGTTCGACGCAGCAGCGCTTGCTTTTACCAACCCCAGCGCTGCCAGATTGGGTAACACCAGCTGGCGGCCTTTTTGGGTATGAAATACCTTGGCAATGCTGGCAAAAGTATTGGCACCGACATCGCCAAACTTAGCGGCATCAGGCGCATAGCCAATACCAAAGCTGTCTAATACCAGGATCACTGCTTTCTTTGCCATTGTCCTGCTCCTGCGGTTAGTGTTCACTGCATTGTTATAGGCTCTGACCAGCATAACCGTTAGCGGGTTCACGTAACAGCCGTCAGGCACTTTTTAAAAAGGGCACGCAGTGTAAAACGAAGTGCGGCGCTTTACAACATTGACCGCACAACCGCGGTCGGCATAAACGAAAAAACCCGCCCTTACGGCGGGTTCAGTTGTGCATAGACAAGCTTATGGCAGTTGCTGATAACCCATGTTATACAGCGTAAAGCTGAAAATATCCGCCATCTGCTCGATCTGCTTCGAAACCGGTGTGCCGGCACCATGGCCAGCATTGGTTTCAATACGGATCAGCTGAGGGTTAACGCCGGCGTCTTTAGCCTGCAGTTCAGCCGCAAACTTAAACGAATGCGCCGGCACCACACGGTCATCATGATCTGCCGTTGTCACCATGGTGGCAGGATAAGCAACACCCGCTTTTACGTTATGTACCGGTGAATAACCATGTAAATAAGCAAACATCTCTTTGCTTTGCTCACTGGTGCCGTAATCGTAGGCCCAGCCAGCACCCGCAGTAAAGGTGTGATAACGCAACATATCCATCACGCCAACTGCTGGCAGCGCCACTTTGACCAATTCAGGCCGCTGTGTCATTACCGCGCCCACTAACAGGCCACCGTTCGAACCACCGCGAATGGCCAGCTTGTCTTTTGACGTGTAGCCTTCTGCCTGCAAATATTCAGCTGCCGCAATAAAGTCGTCAAATACATTTTGCTTTTGCAGCTGCGTACCTGCCTTGTGCCAGGCTTTACCGTATTCGCCGCCACCACGCAGGTTTGGCACTGCATATACGCCGCCCATATCCAGCCACACTGCATTAGGGATACTAAAGTTTGGTGTTAAGCTGACATTAAAGCCGCCATAGCCGTACAGAATAGTCGGATTACTACCATCACGCTTCAAACCTTGTTTGTAGCTGATGATCATTGGCACCTTGGTGCCGTCTTTTGAGGTATAAAACACCTGTTCAGAAACATAGTTGTCACTGTTGAAGTCGGCGCCAGATTTTTTATATACAGCAGAGCTGCCAGCGTCCGGTGCAAAACGGTAAATAGTTTGTGCGGTCGTGTAGTTGGTAAAGGTGTAATACAGCTCTTTATCCGATTTCTTGCCGCTAAAACCACCCACGCTACCTACGCCTGGTAAACTTATCTCACGTACCAACTTGCCGCTGTAATCGTACTGCTGCACTTTAGCAATCGCATCTACCATATACTCTGCAAAAATGTAGCCGGCACCGGTAGACGCACTAAGCACATTCTGTGTATGCGGGATCAGGTCAACCCAATGCGCTGGCTGCGGCTGGGCGGCATCGACAGTTACCACTTTTTTGTTCGGCGCATTTAAATTAGTCACCAAAAACAATTTGCTACCGTCATTGTCCAGCAAATCGGTGTCCGAATCGGTATGGTCTAAAATGGTAACCAACGCACTGTCAGGCTTGGTTAAATCTTTCAAAAACAGTTTGTTGCCTGATGTGGATACGGCAGCAGAGATCAATAAGTAACGGTCATCTTCGGTAACAGAAGCACCAACATAGCGATGTTTTTCCGCATCAGTACCACCAAAGACAACAGCGTCGTCTTTCTGCGCTGTACCCAGTTTATGATAATACAGTTTGTGTTGATCGGTTTTGGCAGACAGCTCGCTGCCGTCCGGCTTGTCATAGCTGGAGTAGTAAAAACCGTCATTGCCAAACCAGCTGATACCACTGAATTTAATATCTACCAGTTCTGTCTCCAGCTGCTGTTTTGTTTCTACGTCAATAACAATAATTTTTCGCCAGTCACTACCGCCCTCTGAAATCGAATATGCCAGTTTGGAGCCATCTTTGGAGAAACTTACCTCTGCCAATGAGGTAGTACCATCACTGCTAAACGTGTTGGGGTCGAGAAAAACTTCGCTGCTGCCATCATCAAGCTGGCGATAGAGTACGTACTGGTTTTGCAGACCATCATTTTTATAGAAATAGCTGTACTTGCCCTCTTTAAACGGGGCACTGACTTTTTCATAATTCCACGATGCCGCCAGTTTTTGCTTAATTTTTTCGCGATAAGGGATCTGTTGCAGGTAATCAAAAGTGACCTTGTTCTGCGCTTTTACCCAGGCCTCGGTCTCGCTGCTACGATCATCTTCCAGCCAGCGATAGGGGTCAGCAATATCCTGCGCAAAATAGCTGTCTACTACATCGCCTTTGGCGGTCTTTGGGTAGGTAATCTTAGTTTTTGCGGCTTCAGTCATGGTAATACTATTGGGCTCGGTTACGGCATCATTGCTTGTTCCACCGCCACAGGCGGTTAACAAAGATACTGCCAAAATACTTAATACATGTTTCATCAAACAAGGCTCCCTGTTTTTGTTGTTATGTCGCAGCCGAGCTTAACAAAGATGGCTAACTTTGCCTATTTCAGGTCGTCGTTTTTTATCTGCAGTGTGTAGAAAAGCAAAAAGGCCAGTCAATTGACTGGCCTTTGCTGTTATGGTGCCCAGACCCGGAATCGAACCAGGGACACGCGGATTTTCAATCCGCTGCTCTACCGACTG
>JBFKFH010000126.1:0-9530 GCA_041618685.1 Rheinheimera sp. | reverse complement strand
TATTGCTCGGGTATTGAAAACTACTCACGTTATCTGTCCGGTCGGGCAGACGGAGAACCACCGCCAACGTTACTTGATTACTTTCCGGCCGATGGCTTAATGTTTATTGATGAATCGCACGTTACTGTTTCGCAAATTGGTGCCATGTATAAGGGTGATAGGGCGCGCAAAGAAAATTTGGTTAACTATGGTTTTCGTTTGCCATCAGCACTGGATAACCGGCCATTAAAATTTGAAGAGTTTGAGGCCATTGCTCCGCAGCGTATTTATGTATCCGCCACGCCGGCGGCCTATGAGTTAGAGCAGTCTGCCGGTGAAGTTGTCGAACAGGTAGTCAGGCCGACAGGTCTGCTTGACCCGCAGATCGAAATTCGCCCGGTGGCAACGCAGGTCGATGATTTATTGTCTGAAGTGTTTATCCGCGCACAGCGCAAGGAAAGAGTTTTGGTTACAACGTTGACCAAGAAAATGGCGGAGGATCTGAGCGAATACCTGAATGAGCATGGTGTTAAAGTGCGCTATCTGCATTCTGATATCGATACCGTCGAGCGGATGGAGATAATCCGCGATTTGCGCCTTGGTGTATTCGATGTGCTGGTGGGGATAAACCTGCTGCGGGAGGGGTTGGATATTCCGGAAGTGTCCTTAGTGGCAATTTTGGACGCTGATAAAGAAGGCTTTTTGCGCTCAGAGCGTTCGTTAATTCAGACCATAGGCCGTGCCGCGCGCAACCTGGCGGGCCGCGCTATATTATATGCCGACCGCATAACTGGTTCGATGAAAAAAGCGATAGATGAAACCGATCGTCGCCGGGCCAAGCAGCAACAATTTAACCTGCAACATGGTATTTCACCGACGGCTATTAAGAAAAAAGTGTCTGATGTGATGGACCTGGGGCAGGATGCCGGCCAGGTACTGCCCGCAGTGGCAGAAAGAGTACGCTTGGTAAAAGGTAAAACACCTTATCAGATCGAGGCTGAAATTAAGCAAATGGAGCAAAAAATGCTGCAACACGCCCGTGATTTAGAATTCGAACAGGCGGCACAGTTACGGGATAAAGTGCATTTGTTAAAACAGGCGCTGCTGGAAATATAAGCGCTGGGCAACTGCTTGTTACCCGGTTATTTTTTGTTTCAATTCTGAACTAATCGTTACCATCAATTCATTGCTTGTTCAGCGATAAATGCTAGGATGCGCGCGGGCTGAGGCAATGCGCTTCCGCTTCAGGCATTGATTATTTTTAAGGACAGTTATGAAGCATACAATCTTGGCAACTCTTATCGCCGCTTTTTCCGTTTCTGCATTTGCTAATTCTTTTCATAATCAGACTGATGCCAGTTTTGGCTGGGTCGATCTGAATGAAGGTGATTACCAGCAATGGTCGGTTGCCCATCGTTTTTACCTTACTCCCGTGCGTCCGGGCAACAAAGCTCCCTTCGATGAAGCCGGCTTTTTAAGCCGTAGCAGCAGCGTAAACGGCGGATATACTTATGCAAAGTTCGATTTTGGCAGTGAAGACTACAGTGTAAGTGCATGGAATATCGGTGGTGAGTATAAAGACGTTAGTCATAATTTTTACGCCGCAGCCAATGTTATCGAAATCAATGGCAGCGCTGATAGCGCAGCGATGATTAGTGCGGGCTACTTCTTGCAATCAGATTGGCTGGTCAAGCTGGATGCACGGCATAACCGGCCGGATGGCGCAGGGAGTTATACCGAGTATGGTGTTAGCACCAAGAAGCTATTAGCGCTGGAAAATGGCAATTTTATTAACATTGAAGCGCGTTTCCTCGATGTAGCCAACGAAGATGAATCTGAGTTTGGCGTCGCGGCAGATTATTATTTTGGCCGTAATATCGCGCTCGGTTTAGCATATGACTGGACGTCTGATGATATTGTCAACGCCGACAGTGACAGTGTAACGTTACGTGGCAGCTGGTACTTGCAGCCAAATCTGGCGTTGCGTGCGGCAGTGGTGTTTGATTACCAGTACAGTAATGAAGAATTGTATCAGCTGGGAGCCAGCTACCGTTTCTAACACGTTAGCCGATTTTTGCTGAATTTTACCCGCCTTTTACGGCGGGTTTTTACTTTCTGAATATGGCTAACAGGTTTATACTTGCCGGACTTTGTCTTTGTTATGTTGCTGTAATTGCAATAAATATAGCCGCAGCATGCTTGTGCAACCGTTAATCTGCCCGGTAGGAATTGTATTATGTTAGCCAAGAACAGCCTGTTTCTTTTTCTCATCGCAGCGTCGGTATCTTTACTGGTCGCCTGTGAGCCAGCGCCAGAACCGACGGCAGCACCGTTGATCCGACCGGTTAAGTTGTTCACGGTAAATTCGGGTGGGGTCGGCGTTATCAGGCAGTTTCCTGCAGTGGCTGAGCCCAGTGAAAATGTGCGGCTGACATTCAGGGTTAGCGGCAAGTTGACAAAGGTATTAGTGCGGCCCGGGCAAAATGTTAAACAAGGTGAATTACTGGCAAAACTGGATGATACCGACTTTGCGTTAATTGTTGAGCAAGCCACTGCACGCTATGAGTTAGCTAAAACCCAGTTTGAACGGGCCCAGCAGTTAATTAACCAGAAACTGGTATCACAGTCGGTATTTGATGAAGCCAAAGCTCAGTTTCAGGTGGCAGCGGCTGATTTAAAAACCAGTCAGGCATCGTTAAGCTATACCGAGTTGCATGCGCCTTTTGCCGGCATTATTTCCCGTCAGCTGGTGGAAAACCATGAAAATATTGCGGCACAGCAGCCCATTTTGGAATTACAGCTGCGCGATAGCGTCGATATTGTGATCCAGGTACCGGAAGATGTGATATCAAATGTGAAAAAAGATATTGATTACCAGCCTGAAGTGGTTTTTGACTCACATCCGCAGTTTCGGTATCGGGCTAAAGTAAAGGAATGGGATACCCGGCCAGACCCTGCCACGAACAGTTATAAAGTGGTATTCACCATGCCTAATCCACAGGATTTTAATCTGTTGTCCGGTATGACTGCCAATGTGATAGTTGAAATGGATAAAATCAGCCGCAATGAGCAGCGCGTCAGCTATATTCCGGCCAGCGCAATATTCAGTCCACCGCAACAGGGTATCAGCGGGCAGGAAAAATTTGTCTGGGTGTTTGATACCAATACGCAGCAGGTCAGTCAGCGCCGGATTACGGTTGGTGAGCTAACCAGTGCCGGGCTGGCAGTGATTGCCGGACTTAACACCGGCGAACAGATTGTCAGTGCGGGTGTACAGCAGCTAGTGGAAGGGCAACAGGTGCGGCCATGGCAGCGAGAGCGGGGGCTGTAAACATGGATTTTGCTGGTTATTTTATAAAAAACCGCACGTCTTCCTGGTTATTTGCGCTGATTTTACTAATCGGCGGTGTTGTCGCCTATCTGGGGCTGGGCAGGCTTGAAGACCCGCAATTTACGCTGAAACAGGCGATGATCATTACGCAATATCCCGGTGCTTCGCCGCAGCAAGTGGAAGAAGAGGTGAGTTATCCACTGGAGAATGCCATTCAGCAATTGCCATATGTATACCATGTTACCTCCGTCTCGACTGCTGGTCAGTCACAGATCATGGTGGAAATGAAAGACAGTTACCGCGCTGTGCAGCTAAAACAAATCTGGGACGAATTGCGGCATAAAGTCACAGATCTGCAAGGCCAGTTACCTCCAGGTGTTGGTGTACCGGTGGTAAAAGATGATTTTGGCGATGTGTACGGCATTCTGTACGCAATAACCGGTGACGGTTTTACGGATGACGAACTGCGTGATTATGTCGACTTTCTGCGCCGTGAGCTGGTAACAGTGCCCGCGGTCGGTAAAGTTGCGGTAGGCGGTATGCAGCAGGAGCAAGTTATTGTTGAAATGTCCCGCTCACGCCTGGCTGCGCTGGGGATTTCGCCGGCACAATTGGCCAGCCTGTTACAAAGCCAGAATGTTGTGTCGAATGCCGGAGCGATACAGGTTGGTGCGGATCGATTACGCATTTCACCCACCGGAGAGTTTCAACAGGTGTCCGAGCTGGAAAGTCTTATCATCAGTAACCCTGCGGCGCGAGAGCTGATTTATCTGGGCGATATTGCAACGGTATATCGCAGTGCCACTGAAACACCTATGCAGGTCATCCGTCATGGCGGTAAAAATGCATTGACGCTTGGCATATCGTTTACCTCTGGCGTGAATGTCGTCGACGCCGGTGCACAAATAGCCGCGCGTTTGCAGCAGCTGAATTATAACCGGCCAATTGGTATAGAGCTGCACACTATCTATAACCAACCCAACGAAGTTGCCAGTTCGGTAAGTGGTTTTATTATTAACCTGGCGGAAGCAGTTGCCATAGTCATAGTGGTGCTACTGGTTTTTATGGGGTTACGCAGCGGTATATTAATCGGCCTGATCCTGCTGCTAACGGTGTTGGGCACCTTTATTTTTATGCAGCAAATGCAGATTGAACTGCAGCGGGTGTCGCTGGGGGCGCTGATAATTGCGCTGGGTATGCTGGTAGATAACGCTATCGTTATTACCGAAGGTATATTAATCGGTATGCAACGCCGGTTGAAACTAGCCGACGCCGCAACGTTAATTGTCAAACAAACGCAATGGCCGTTGTTGGGGGCGACGGTAATCGCCGTCACGGCCTTTGCACCAATTGGCTTGTCCAGTGACGCAACGGGCGAATTTGCCGGCAGCCTGTTCTGGGTGTTATTGGTATCGTTGTTGCTGAGCTGGGTGACTGCTATTACGCTGACGCCATTTTTTGCCAGTATATTGTTTAAAGATAAGTTGCAGCCGGATATCAATCATCCGCATAACGATGCTGAGCTGTATCAGGGGGCTATTTTCAACCTGTATCGCATTGTGCTGCGTACAGCAATGCAATATAGGCTGCTGACCTATGGTATTACGCTGTTGCTGCTACTGAGCAGCATAGTGGTATTTGGCAAGGTAAAGCAGGTATTTTTCCCACCATCGAATACGCCCATTTTCTTACTGGATTTATGGCAGCCAGCCGGCACTGATATTAAACACTCCACTTCGCAGGCGCAGCAGATCATGAGCTATTTACTGGCGCAGCAAGGGGTAACCAATGTCACCTCTACCTCTGGCCGGGGCGCAGAGCGCTTTATGTTGACCTATCAGCCGGAAAAGATGTACGCCGATTACAGCCAGCTGATCGTCAGAATGGAAAACAAGGAACAGCTGCCCGCATTGATGGCACAGGTTCGTGACCATCTTTATCAGCAGTATCCGGCTATTGAAGCTAAACTGATGCGGCTTGAGGTTGGCCCCTCTACACCGGCTAAAATTGAAGCCCGCTTTAGTGGTGCCGACCCTGATGTGCTGCGGCGCTTGTCTGAACAGGCGCAACAGATACTGCGCGCAGACGCCGGTGCCCGCAATGTACGCGATAACTGGCGTGATAGGCAAAAAATTATCCGCCCCCAATTTAATGAAGCGATGGCGCGTCGGGTTGGGGTCAGTAAGCAGGACATTGATGATGTGCTATTAACCAGTTTATCCGGCAAGACGTTGGGCGTATACCGTGATGGCACACACTTATTACCGATAGTGTTGCGCTCGCCATTAAGTGAACGTGACAACATCGATGCCCTGTATGACTTACAGGTATATAGCAGCAAGCTGGCCCGTTATATTCCTATTACGCAGGTGGTTAACGGCTTTGCGTTACAATGGGAAGATCCGCAAATTCAGCGGCGTGACCGCAAACGCACCCTTACTGTAATGGCTGATCATGACATTCTCAGCGATGATACCGCGGCTAACTTACTGCAGCGTGTCAAAGCACAGATTGAAGCTATCCCGCTGCCAACAGGCTATTTCCTTAGCTGGGGTGGTGAATATGAAGCTCAGCAAAAAGCGCAGCACGCCTTGTTTGGCTCCTTGCCTGCAGGCTATCTGGTGATGTTTATTATTACTGTGTTGTTGTTCAATTCTATGCGCTCAGCGTTGGTGATTTGGGCTTGTGTACCATTAGCAATAATCGGTGTCAGTTTTGGCTTGAAATTGATGGCAGCACCGTTTGGCTTTATGGCATTGCTGGGATTTCTGAGCTTATCAGGAATGTTGATTAAAAATGGCATCGTACTGGTCGAGCAAATTAAACTGGAACTGGAGCAGGGCAAAGCCGGCTATGCTGCCGTTTTTGACAGTGCGGTAAGCCGGGTACGCCCGGTAGCGATGGCTGCCATTACCACCATACTGGGTATGTTACCCTTGCTGGCAGATGATTTTTTCTCCAGTATGGCCGTTGTGATAATGTTTGGTCTGGGCTTTGCTACCGTATTGACCTTATTGTTTTTGCCCGTGTTGTATTGCAGTGTTTTCAGAATAAAATCGCCTAAGGAATAACATGAACCGCCTGTTTCGCACGCTTCTCAGCTGCAGCCTGTGTTTAAGTGCTGTACCGTCAATCGCTCAGGAACACTTGCCGCCACTGCCGCAATGGCAAGGTGCCAGCGAGCAGCTAATTATCACAAAAAGCCAGCCCTGGGTTACGCCGGCTGAGCTGACCGGTTTAACCGATACGCCCGACTACGCAGCGACGATGGCATATCTGCGAAAGCTGGTTGATAGCTCGCCCCTGTTAGAACTGGAACAGTTTGGTACCAGCCCACAGGGCAGGGCAATGTATCTGGTCAAGGCCAGCACGGCATTACATAAAATATCGCAGGATCCAGAGCGGCCGCTGCTGTTAGTGCAGGGCGGTATTCACAGTGGCGAAATTGATGGCAAAGATGCCGGACTGATGCTGTTACGCGATATTGCCCACGGCGGCAAGGCAGCGCTGCTGGAAAAGGCCGACTTGCTGTTTGTACCAATATTTTCAGTCGACGGACATGAAAGGCGATCCAGTTATAACCGGATGAATCAGCGAGGACCACTGCAGCAGGGCTGGCGGGCTACGGCGCAAAATCTGAATTTAAACCGTGACTATGCCAAGGCTGATGCACCGGAAATGCAAGCTATGCTGACCGTGATCCAGCGCTATCAGCCAGACTTGTATATTGATGTTCACGTTACTGATGGTGAAGACTATCAGTACGATATAACCTACGGCTTTACCCAGCCGTTTGCGGCTATCAGTACAAACGGTTCTAGTTGGCTAAGTAAGGTTTATCGCCCAGCGGTCGATCAGGCGTTGCAGCAAGCTGGCCATATTCCCGGACCGCTGGTGTTTGGTGTTGACAGTCTGGACTTCAGTAAAGGCATCAGTGGCTGGACTGCCAGCCCACGCTATTCCAATGGCTATGGCGATGTCCGCCATTTACCCACGATATTAGTTGAGAACCACAGCTTGAAACCTTACCGGCAGCGCGTGCTGGGCACCTATGTATTGCTAGAGCAGAGCCTGAAGCTGTTAAACAGTCAGGGAAAGGCACTGGTTCTGGCGCGTCAGGCTGATATGCAGGCACGGCCCAAGCGAATGGCGTTGAGCTTTAAAGCCAGTGAACAGCCGGAATATATCGACTTCAAAGGTAGCAGCTATCAGGTGGTGCAAAGTGCTATTAGTGGCGCCGCCTTTGTTAAATGGACTGGTGAAGCAAAACAGTATCCACAGCTACCGGTGTATTGGGACAAGATAGTCGATAAAGATGTAGTAGTGCCACAGGCATATTGGCTGCCACCACAGCAGCACACTGTGCTGCAGCGGTTAAAACTGCACGGTATTGAGCTGAGCGTGTTGGATAAACCGAAGAAAGTTACCCTGCAACAAATTAGCGTCAGCGATTATAAATTTGCCGACAAGCCGTTCGAGGGCAGGTTTATGCTGACCGAGGCTCAATTTAACCGCAGCATGGTCAGTCGTACATTAGCGCCTGGTTGGGTTAGGATCAGCACCGATCAGGCGTTAGGGCGTTTAGCGGTAGCCTTACTGGAACCCGCTGCCCCGGATTCCTTTTTCAGCTGGGGCTTTTTTACTGGTATGTTTGAATTGACCGAGTATTTTGAGCCCTATGCGCTGGAACCATTAATTGCTCAGTTGCTGCAGGCGCAGCCTGAATTGCAGCAGCAGTTTGAGCAGGCTTTGCAAGATGATGATGCGCTACGCAATAACCCCCGCGAGCGCTATAACTGGTTTTATCAGAAGTTACGATATTACGATGAGACGTACTTAAAATATCCTGTGCTTATTGAACCCTGACAGGGCTTGTCAGATGCAGCGGCAGAATGTTACCGCTTAGCTGTTAAAATAAAAAAGCCCCGCCGGTTTACACCGGCGGGGCTTTTTAACAGCCTACTGCTTAGTTTTTAGCAGCAGCTGCTTTCTTTTCTTTCTCTTTAGCGATTACAGCTTCCGCTACGTTTGACGGACACGGTGAGTAGTGTGAGAACTCCATAGAGAACTGACCACGACCTGATGTCATAGTACGCAGGGTACTGATGTAACCGAACATTTCTGACAATGGCACGTCAGCTTTGATACGTACGCCAGTTACACCCGCTTCCTGACCAGAGATCATGCCGCGACGACGGTTTAAGTCACCGATAACATCACCTACGTGATCTTCTGGGGTGAACACGTCAACTTTCATGATTGGCTCAAGCAGTTGTGCACCAGCCTTTGGAATTGATTGACGGAACGCACCTTTTGCCGCGATTTCGAACGCAATGGCTGATGAGTCAACGGCGTGGAAACCACCGTCGAATACTTCAACTTCAACGTCTAATACCGGAAAGCCAGCCAGTGTACCGGTTGACATCATTGACTCGAAGCCTTTCTCGATAGCAGGCATAAATTCTTTTGGTACGCTACCACCAACTACTGTTGATTTGAACGTGAAGCCAGAGTTCTGCTCGCCCGGACGGATGCGGTAGTCAATTTTACCGTACTGACCAGAACCACCAGATTGTTTCTTGTGCGTGTAGCTGTCTTCAACTTCACGGGTGATCGTTTCACGGTAAGCAACCTGTGGCTGACCTACAACTAATTCTACACCGTAAGTACGCTTTAAGATGTCTACTTTGATATCCAGGTGTAATTCACCCATACCTTTAAGGATGGTTTCGCCTGAGTCAACGTCAGTTTCAACACGGAACGTTGGATCTTCAGCAACCATCTTACCGATAGCGATACCCATCTTCTCAACCGAACCTTTATCTTTTGGTGTAACAGAGATAGAGATTACCGGCTCTGGGAATACCATTGGTTCCAGTGTACAAGGGTGCTTCGGATCACACAGCGTGTGACCAGTCTGGGTGTTGTTTTTCATACCCACGATAGCAATGATGTCACCAGCCTGAGCAGTTGTCAGGTCAGTACGCTCATTCGCCTGCATTTCAACCATACGGCCGATACGCTCAGTTTTACCGGTGAATGAGTTAAGGATGGTATCACCCTTGTTCAGAACACCAGAGTAGATACGGACGAAAGTCAGGGCGCCGAAACGGTCATCCATGATCTTAAACGCCAAGGCGCGGAAAGGCTCGTCTGGAGACACGATAGCGTGTTGGCCAGTTTCGTTACCTTCTTCATCTGTCAGTGGTTGTGGAATAAC
>JBFKFH010000125.1:0-9577 GCA_041618685.1 Rheinheimera sp. | reverse complement strand
TTTTGGCACCCGGATGAATTTCGACACCGGTAAACCAGCGCGCCAGCGTACTTAAAAAGCGCGCCAGCCATTTCCAGTTCGCCCGCCATAATTTGTGACTGACACGATGCCACCAGATCGCATGCAAACCAGGGTAATTGGTCAGTACTTCAAAACTGCTGCGGGCAGCCGGATCACGTTCAAATACACTTTTGATATCTTCTTTGATACCGGCAAACATAGGTTACTCCTTGTCACCCTTGGCATTACGGCCATAGCGCTGTACTGAGGTTAAGATGCCGCGCAGAATATTGTATTCCGCCTCTTCCGGCCGCGCCCGGGTGAACAGACGCTTCAGTTTAGTCATGACCACACCAGGGTGCTGCTTGATAATAAAACCGGTTTCGTTCAGCGTATCTTCCAGATGCTGGTAAAAACTGCTCAGCTGCTCACTGGTCGGGTAAGCCACATCGTCATCCACCTGTGGTTGCTGCAAAGACTGCAAATACGCCATGCGCACTTCGTAAGTAATGATCTGCACCGCCATGGCTAAATTCAGCGAGCTGTATTCGGGGTTAGCGGCAATACAGACATGATAATTACACAGCTGCAGCTCTTCATTACTCAGGCCACTGCTCTCCCGGCCAAACACCAACGCAACCGGATGGCTGCCTGCTTCTTTTACTGCCAACAGGCCACATTCACGTGGTTCCAGCATCGGCCAGCTCAACGTGCGCGACCGTGCACTACTACCTACTACCAGGCCGCAGTCAGCAATGGCCTGTTGCAGGGTGTCAAATACCCTGGCATTCGCCAGAATGTCGCTGGCGCCGGCTGACAACGCATATGCCTGGCCATCGGGCAGCTCTTTGGGTGCAACCAGACACAGCTGAGACAGGCCCATGGTTTTCATGGCGCGGGCAACCGAACCGATATTACCGGTATGGGTAGTGCCGACAAGAATAATACGGATTTGGTCTAACATAAGGCTTCCCACGTAAAAGGGCTGGCATTCTAGCATAGCCTGATTCAATTGTTGATGAGAAAATAGCAGTCTGGCCATCTATCCCAGCAGATTAATGCGCCTGCTTAACCTGCTTTTTTTGCTTTGTTTTGCTACAATAGCGCCACTTTAACAACAGGGAACTACCACGATGAAAATTATAACACTGGCTGCCACGTTGTCCGCTGTTCTGTTAAGCCCACTTGCCTTTGCTGATGATACAACTGAAGCACTCCAACAGGCTGTGAACCATCCTAGCCGCACTGTCGCCAATACAGAACGCGACAAATACCGCCATCCGGTTGAAACACTTAGCTTTTTTGAAGTGAAGCCCAACAGCACTGTGGTAGAAATATCGCCCGGTGGCGGCTGGTACACTGAAATTCTGGCACCGTTGCTGGCTGCGCATGGCACCTATTACGCCGCGCACTTCCCGGCTAACAGTGACTCCGACTATTACAAGCGCAATCGCGCTGCCTTTGATGAAAAAATGTCCGGTCAGGCCGTATTTAACCGGGTAATCGTCACTGACTTTGCGCCGGGTAATAGCAGCGCCATAGCCCCGGCTGGCAGTGCCGATGTCGTACTAACCTTTCGTAATCTGCATAACTGGTACAGCAATGGCGGTGATGACGGCATGGTTGCCATTTTCAAAGATTTTTATCAGGCGTTAAAACCCGGCGGTGTACTGGGTGTCGTTGAACACCGTTTACCGGCCGACAAAATGAGCGGCGACTGGATAAAAACCGGCTACTTCCCACAATCGCTGGCGGTAAAGCTGGCACAGAAGGCTGGTTTTGTACTGGAAGCCAGCAGTGAAATTAACGCCAACCCGAATGATACAGCCGATCATCCGGGCGGTGTCTGGACGCTGCCACCGGTATTGCGGATGAAAGAGCAAGACCAAGCCAAGTATCTGGCTATTGGTGAAAGCGATCGCATGACGCTGAAGTTCCGCAAACCGCTTAAGACTGAATAACATTTATTATTGCATAACAAACGGAAAGCTAAATGAAAGTATTGGTAATTGGCGGCGGTGGCCGCGAGCATGCTCTGGCCTGGAAAGCGGCACAGTCTCCTCTGGCCAGCAAAGTTTTTGTGGCGCCGGGTAATGCGGGTACCGCGCGGGAAGGCAATTTGCACAATGTGGCCATCGCCGCTGACGACGTGCCAGCTTTGCTGGCGTTTGCGCAGCAGGAAGACGTCGCACTTACCATCGTCGGTCCGGAAGCGCCGTTGGCCAAAGGCGTGGTAGATGCATTTCGCGAGGCCGGTCTGGCCATTTTTGGCCCGACACAGGCAGCGGCACAGCTGGAAAGCTCAAAAGCCTTTGCCAAAGACTTTCTCGCCCGTCACAACATTCCAACCGCTGCCTATCAAACCTTTACCGACATTGCACCAGCCAAAGCTTTTGCACAAAAACTCGGCTGTCCGGTTGTGATTAAAGCCGATGGCTTAGCTGCCGGTAAAGGGGTGATCATTGCGCAAACTGAAGCTGAAGCCTTTGCTGCAATAGACGATATGCTGTCAGGTAATAAGTTTGGCGCGGCCGGCAGCCGCGTAGTGGTCGAGGAGTTTCTTAGCGGAGAAGAAGCCTCTTTTATTGTGATGGTCGATGGAAAAACCGCGTTACCGTTTGCGTCGTCACAAGATCATAAAGCCCGTGACAATGGCGACAAAGGCCCGAATACCGGCGGTATGGGTGCCTATTCACCGGCACCTGTGGTAACACCGGCAGTACATGAGTGGGTCATGCAAAATGTGATTTACCCGACGGTGAACGGTATGGCGGCAGAAGGCACAGTGTTTACCGGCTTTTTATACGCCGGATTGATGATAGCACCGGATGGCAGTGCCAAAGTACTGGAGTTCAATTGCCGCTTTGGTGACCCGGAAACCCAACCGATAATGCTACGGTTAGAATCTGATCTGGTTGAGTTGTGCTTAGCCGCGACGAAAACGGCATTAGCCGGCAAAGACATTCAATTTACATCACAGGCTGCCGTCGGCGTGGTACTCGCGGCCGGGGGTTACCCCGACAGCTATGCCAAGGGCAAAGTGATCCATGGGCTAGATAACGCTGATAGTACCGGTGCCAAGGTGTTTCATGCCGGCACTGAACTAAAAGATGGCAATGTTGTTACCCACGGTGGCCGGGTACTGTGCGCGACAGCGCTCGGCGCCAATGTTACCGCGGCACAACGGGCCGCTTATCAGCTGGCAGATAAAGTCAGCTGGGATGGCATGTTTTGCCGCACCGACATCGGTTATCGCGCTATTGCCCGCGAGAAAAACTAACCATAACGGCCGGCAAAGCATAAATTTTGCCGGCTTTTGTGCGAAAACTGCAATTTGACGCATTGCCCGCCGTGACCGGCGAAATCAACTTGCCAGCGAGCGCCATTCCTTTCAGCCTCTACTGCATTTTTATATCGGAATTACAAACCTATGCTTAACCTGCTATTACGTCTGAGCCTGCTGACTACCGCACTTACCAGTGCAACAGTGCTAGCGCAGTGCGACACTGATTTTACCGCCATTCAGACAATTCAGGGCACGACTGACACCAGCCCGTTGCTGGGGCAGCAGGTTAGCACCCGGGGTGTTGTTACAGCCCGGTTATACCCCGGCACTAAAGCGGCGGGCATTATGCTGCGCGCAACAGAGCAGACTAGCAGCTCCGCCTCAGCCAGCCTGTTTATTGCCGATAGCAACGCCGCAGACATCTATCAACCCGGCCAGCAGCTGCAAGTCAGCGGCACCGTAGCAGAGCTGCAGCAACTGACCAGTTTGCGTGATATCAGCGATATTGAGCTGTGTGCCGAAACCCTAACCATTACGCCGCTAACACTGCAGCTGCCCGTTGCCTCATTGCAACACTGGGAGCAGCTTGAAGGCGAGCTATTGCGGGTTGAACAAAGCCTCAGCATCACTGACACCTACAATCTTGGCCGCTATGGTGAAATAACGCTGGCAGATAAGCGTCTAATGGTAGCCACCGATATTATGCGGCCAGGTAAAGCGGCAGCAAAATACAGCGCAGATCAACAGCTGCATATGCTGGTATTAGATGATGGCTTGTACCCGCAAAACCCGGATCCGGTGACTGTGGCCGGTAATATGCTGACAGCAGCCAATAGCGTTCGGGTCGGTGACACGCTTACTCAACTGGAAGGTGTTTTGCTGCAGGATGACCGCGGCTACCGCTTAGTCCCTACCCGCACGCCGCTATACAGTGTGCAGAATCCGCGTCCGGCAGCACCGGCGGCCAAACCCGCCAAAGCATTGCGCATCGCCAGCTTTAATGTACTGAACTATTTTAACGGTGCAGGCCGCGAGCCGGCGTTTCCTACCCGCCGCGGTGCCGACAATGCCGCAGAGCTGGCACGGCAGCAAGCTAAAACCATTGCTGCACTGGCCGCACTGGACGCAGATATTATTGGCCTGCTGGAAGTCGAGAACAACGGCTATAGCCCGCAAGGCGCGTTGGCAAGCCTGGCCAGTGCACTGAATACCGTCAGCAAAAAGCCGTATCGGTTTATCATTACCAGTGAGCAACCCGGTTCTGATGCAATTAAAGTCGCTTTGCTGTACCGCCCGTCCAGTGTGGGGGTTGAGGGTAAGGCCGCAATGCTGCTATCCGCGCCGTTTGACTGGGGCAGCCGCCCGCCACTGGCGCAAACCTTTCGCCATCTGGCATCAAATACGCTGGTTACCGTCAGTATTAATCACTTTAAGTCCAAAGGCAGTTGCCCACAGGACAGCACGGTAGCCGATGCGGACCAGCGTGATGGCCAGGGCTGTTGGAATGCATTGCGTACGGCTTCCGCGAAAGCACTGAGCGACTGGCTAAAAACCCAGCCTACCGGCGTAAATACCGACAAACAACTGATACTGGGTGACTTGAACGCCTACCGGATGGAAGATCCGCTGCACGCGCTAACACAACAGAGCTGGCGTTATCTCAGCCCTGCCGCCGGTACACAGTATTCGTATGTCTACAATGGCCGCACCGGTTCACTCGACCATGCACTGGCTAGCCCGGCGCTGGCCCAACGCCTGGTTAGTATGCAGCACTGGGCCATCAATGCCGATGAGCCGGCGCTACTGGACTACAACATCGAGTATAAAAGTGAGCAACAGCAAAAACTACTGTATGCGCCAGACCCTTATCGCTCCTCTGATCACGACCCGTTGCTTGCCACCTTCGAATTCTAAGCTGTTTTTATCATAGCCAGCATGTAGTTAGCGCTACATGCTGGCGACAGTTGCAATAAACAGTTGCGCCCGCTTTACCAGTTGCTTTAAGGTGAGGCTCGGTTATTTGAGCGGGCGTTAGCTATGTCACACAAAAATCCTATTATTGCCATTACCGGTTCGTCCGGTGCCGGCACCACCACAACCACGACCGCATTTCAGCATATATTCCGTACGCTGGACATTGATGCAGCCTTTGTTGAGGGTGACTGCTTTCACCGTTTTAGCCGGCCGGAAATGGAAGTGGCCATTCGCAAGGCGAAGGAGCAAGGCCGTCATATCAGCTACTTTGGTGCTGAAGCCAACGATTTTGGCGCGCTGGAGAACTTCTTTGCCAGCTACGGTGAAACCGGCGGCGGTAAAATTCGTCACTACTTGCATACCTTCGATGAAGCCGTACCTTATAACCAATTGCCCGGTACCTTCACGCCGTGGCAAGACTTGCGTGCCAATACCGACCTCTTGTTTTATGAAGGCCTGCATGGCGGCGCCGTGACAGACGAGCACGACGTTGCCCAACATGTCGATTTGCTGATTGGCATGGTGCCTATTGTTAACCTGGAGTGGATCCAGAAAATTATCCGTGACACCTCAGAGCGTGGCCATTCGCGTGAAGCGGTGCAAGCGAGCATAGTGCGCAGTATGGATGACTACATTAACCATATTACGCCGCAGTTCTCGCGCACCCACATTAACTTTCAACGTGTGCCCACGGTAGACACCTCAAACCCGTTCAGCGCGAAAGACATTCCGTCATTGGATGAAAGTTTTGTCGTGATCCGCTTTCGCGGCATTAAACATGTCGATTTCCCCTACTACCTGCAAATGATCAACGGCTCTTTTATGTCGCGGGTAAACACCTTGGTAGTGCCAGGTGGCAAAATGGGCCTGGCGATGGAGCTGATATTAACGCCACTGGTAGAAGAATTGATGATAAAACGGCGCCAGGCCCGTGGTCAGGTCGATTGGCTGGGTACCTAATGCGATGCAATAGAAGCTGAATCGGTTTGCTATAAGCCAACCGTTGAAGGCATGGATGCCTGAAACGAGCCTACATGGATGTATTCACGGCGTGTTGGCGTAAGCAAACCGGTTCAGCATACTCCTAAAGTCAGTATTAAAGCGTGAATACCTCTGGTTACAAAACCAACAGCACTACAATCTGCATTTGCGCCAGCACCCATTACACCGTTGCTTCTGCTTTACAAAACACCAATTTTCAGCCGTTTAGCGAATGTCAAGACCGCTAAGGCCAGTAAATTTGCACTTTTGTTTAAATAATAACCTTTGCTTTGACACGAAAAATCCGTAAACTTGGCGCCCCTTACGGGTAGAGCCTTGGATTCAGTGGTGCGCATAGGTCCATATCAGTTAGCGAACAAGGTCATTTGTGCTCCGATGGCCGGAGTGACAGATCACACTTTTCGTGAGCTTTGCCGGCGTTTTGGTGCAGCCTTAGCTGTGTCTGAAATGCTGTCGAGCAATCCTTTGGTATGGCAAAGCGAAAAATCGCAGAATCGTATGGGCCACCGGCAGGAGTCTGGTATTCGCTCGGTGCAAATTGCCGGCGCGGATCCGCAGCAAATGGCGGAAGCAGCCCAGTATAATGTCGATATCGGTGCCGATATTATCGACATTAATATGGGTTGTCCGGCAAAGAAGGTGAACAAGAAACTGGCCGGCTCTGCATTATTGCAGTATCCGGATTTAGTACAGCAGATTGTTCGGGCTGTGGTCGATGCGGTAAAGGTGCCTGTTACCTTAAAAATCCGAACCGGCTGGGATCCTGACAACAGGAACGGCATTCAGATCGCCCGTATTGCTGAAGATAACGGCATACAGGCACTGGCGGTACATGGCAGAACCAAAGCCTGTATGTACAAAGGTGAAGCGGAATATGACACCATCCGCGCCATTAAACAAAGTGTGTCTATCCCGGTAATTGCCAATGGCGATATTACTGGACCGGAAAAAGCACGTTATGTGCTGGACTATACCGGTGCCGACGCCATTATGATTGGGCGCGCGGCGCAGGGCAGACCCTGGATTTTCCGCGAAGTGGTGCATTATCTGGCCACAGGCGACAAGCTGGCGCCACCCGCTATTGCGGAAGTGCGTCAGATCATGCTGGAACATGTGCAGGGTTTACACCAGCTTTATGGTGAGCTCGCCGGTTACCGCATTGCCCGCAAACATGTGGGCTGGTATTTAGCCGAGCACGATGCGCTCGGTGTTTTTCGTAGTGAATTCAATGGCATTGAGTGTGCTCAGCAACAGCTTGACGCCTTAAATGACTATTTTCATCAACTAGCAGCAACCTAACGTAAAAGAGAAAAGCAATGTTTAATTCGAACGTTACTTCGCCATTTATTACTAACGCCCACGTACAAACGCAGGAAAAGCCACAAGCTTTAAGCACAGCCGCGCAAAAGGCAGTTGCCAACTACCTGCAGCAATTAAACGGTCAGGACGTTAACGATTTATACGAACTGGTATTATCTGAATTAGAGCGTCCGTTACTGGAAGAGGTGATGAAATATACCCGCGGTAACCAAACCCGCGCTGCTAACCTGATGGGCATCAACCGCGGTACGCTGCGCAAGAAGCTAAAACAGTACGGCATGAGCTAATGCCACTGCGGGGTTCGCCCCGCCACTAAGCACCTTCGGGTGCTTTTTTATTGGCTGCGCCTGAGGAATTTTTCGCATTATATTCCGCATTAACACTGGTACTCAGGCCATCACAACATGAATATGTAATTAACATTGTGGCAGCTGCCACCTTGCTCACGCTAACACGCCGTGAACCCATCCCTGGGGGCTCGTTTTACAAACTTCATCCGTGAAGTTTGCCCCTGCGGGACCAGCGGTGCTGTTCAAATTCGCTCCAAGCGAATTTGTCAGCCATCCAGGGCTGCAACGGTTAGCTTAGAGCAAACTGGCATCTGCTCTGCACTAAACTTGCTGTACAAGTGCAACCCGATTTCTGCAAGCTAAATGAGAGTCTAAGCATGACGACACTAAGACCCATCCGCCGCGCACTGTTAAGTGTGTCAGACAAAACCGGTATCGTAGAGTTTGCCCGCGCCCTGGCAGCGGCGCAGGTAGAAATTCTCTCCACCGGCGGCACCGCGAAACTTCTGGCCGAGCAAGGCATTCAGGTCATTGAGGTTTCTGACTATACCGGCCACCCCGAAATTATGGACGGCCGGGTAAAAACGCTGCATCCGAAAATCCACGGCGGTATTTTAGCCCGGCGCGGCACCGATGAAGCGGTCATGGCGGCGAACAACATCGGCCCTATCGACCTGGTAGTAGTAAACCTGTATCCATTTGCCAGCACCGTAGCCAAGCCCGGCTGTAGCTTGCAGGATGCGATAGAAAATATCGACATCGGCGGCCCGACTATGGTGCGCGCAGCAGCAAAAAACCATAAAGATGTGACCATTATTGTTAATGCAGCTGACTACGACACGGTACTGGCCGAAATGCAGGCCCATGACGGTGCAACTACCCATGCAACCCGTTTTAGCCTGGCTATTAGCGCCTTTGAGCACACCGCACAGTATGACGGCATGATTGCCAACTACTTCGGTGCGATGTTACCAGCGTACGATACCCCCACCGAGCCAGCCAGCAAGTTTCCGCGTACTTTCAACAGCCAGTTCGTGAAAAAGCAAGATTTACGCTACGGCGAAAACAGCCATCAGAGTGCGGCGTTTTATGTGCAGCCAGGCGCCACCGAAGCGAGCGTATCAACGGCCACTCAGCTACAGGGTAAAGCTCTGTCGTACAACAACATTGCCGATACCGATGCAGCGCTGGAATGCGTAAAAGAGTTTGCTGAACCGGCCTGTGTAATTGTTAAACATGCCAACCCCTGTGGCGTAGCCATTGGCGACAACATTCTGGCTGCTTATAACCGCGCTTACCAAACTGACCCAACATCAGCTTTTGGCGGCATCATTGCCTTTAACCGCGAGTTAGATGAAGCCACTGCGCAAGAAATTGTCAGCCGCCAGTTTGTTGAAGTGATTATTGCGCCTTCTGCGACAGCCGCTGCCGTTGCAGTAGTCGGCACCAAGCCTAACGTGCGGTTGTTAGTCTGTGGAGAGTTCAGCAGCGCCGGCACGGCACTGGATATGAAGCAGGTAAACGGCGGCATGCTGCTGCAAGACCGTGATCAGGCCAAAGTGACTGCCAGCGATTTGAAAGTCGTAACCAAGCGCCAGCCAACGGAGCAAGAACTAAAAGACTTACTGTTCTGCTGGAAAGTGGCCAAGTTTGTTAAATCAAACGCTATTGTTTATGTAAAAGACAGCATGACAATAGGCGTTGG
>JBFKFH010000124.1:0-9624 GCA_041618685.1 Rheinheimera sp. | reverse complement strand
CTTTTGTTCTTGTTGCTGCCCCAACAGGCGTGCGACATCGCTGGATAAGGCAAATAACAGTACCCCAGAGGTAGGCCTGTCTAAACGATGCACCGGAAAAACATGCTGCCCCAGCTGATCACGCAAGGTTTGCATCACAAACACGGTTTCATGTTTGTCTAAAAATGAGCGGTGAACCAGCATGCCACTGGGTTTATCTACCGCAACGATATGCTCGTCCTGATAAATAATGTTCAGCGGCGCCTGCAGCACAAAGGGTTCGGCTGAACTCATGCATCACCTGATATGGCGTTATCTAGCCGTTGAATAATATTTAGCAATGGCACTACGTCGGCTTGTATATTACCAAAAGCCTGCTCGGCAACAGGCAGAATACTCATTTTACCGGGTAAGCTGCCGTTGGCGTCCAGCAGCGCCTGCATCCGCGGAATAAACACAAATTGTAACCATTGCTGCAGCGACATGGTGTCATAACAAAAGGGCATGGCACTGGCCAATGCCTCCGGACTGGGCAGCACTGGCTGCCACAGCGACAACTGTTTTAACTCTACTTCAAGTGCAATTAGCAGCGATTTTACCTGGTCAGACATAACTACCTCATCTAGTGTCGGCCAGTTTACCATAAGCAAACCGTGCAACCAGCCCTTGTAAAAGCCGATACTAATCAGCATTATCTGCCAATAGTTTAGGGAGACGTACATGGGTTCAGTATTATTGTTGCTGGTGATCGGCACTATTTGTTATTTGTTCTGGATGCAGCGCAAGCAGGATGAACGTGCGGTAATGCTTGCCCGCCAGCAGTGTCAGCAGCAGCAACTTCAGCTGCTCGACTGTGGCCGCTTTGGCCACAGCTTTCGCCGGATAAATGGCCGGCTGCGTTTTATTACGCAGTATCAGGTTGATTTTAGTGGCGATGGCGAAAGCCGGTATCAGGCAGAATTGTTGCTAAGCGGGATGCGGCTGGCAGCGTTTAATCTGCCAACCTATCGCATTAACTAAACCGGAAACTTGTGTTTTAACCGGCCGGTAAGAAAGTCTTTTAGCATTACCCAGTCTGCTGCCAGACTGTAAAACGGATAGCTAAACGTGGCAGGTTTATTGTGTTCAAACAACACATGTCCCAGCCACGCAAAGCCGTAACCCAGCAATGGCAATAACCACAAATAAACCCATTGCTGGCTCAACAGCATCAGCAGCAATACAATTACAACCAAACCGCTGCCAACATAGTGCAATGCACGACACAGCGGGTGACGATGCTCGTTCAGATAATACGGATAAAACTCGGCAAAACTACTGAACTTACGCATAACTACTCACCTCGCAAACAACAACCGTGAAATCGGGTTCTGGAAAAACTACTGCCGCGGCCGGAACATCAAAGTACCGTTTACCGTGTTAAATGCCAACTCAGTGACCGGCTGATAATGGTCGTCGGCAAAAAATGCTTTGTACTTTTCTAATGTAACAAACACGCCGATACCGGCCGAAGTTTCATCTTTATCCACAATTGAATCTACCGCATGGATCAGATAATGCCCCAAGCCCAAATGCTGCTGTTTGGGTGCGATGGCGATAAAGGCCAGCATATGATAGCGCTGTGCGGGCATAGCCGCGTGAATTTTCTGTTCTTTATCCAATAACTGCTTGGTCGAAACATAGCCGGCCGTTAACAACATTTTTAACCGCCAGTGCCACAAACGGCTGGCACCAATACCTGAATCCGGGGCGATGACACAAGCCACACCGTATAACTGCTCTCCGTGAAACAGCCCTATCATCGGTTGCTTTGCCTGCCAAAAAGTACTTAACTCCTCGCGGATAGCCGCGCGTAAACGCTGTTCATAATCGGGCTTGTCGGCGCGAAAGATCTCCATAAATAACGGGTCGTCATGATAAGACTGATACAGCAGGGATGCCGCCAGCTTTAATTCGTCAGCGCTTAGTAAAATAGCCTTTAATTGCTCCAGCTCAATGGTGTTCAGTTCAGCCAGCATAAACTCTCCCTGCTTTATTATTATTGTTGTTTTTTTACCCACCATAGCAGTGCCAGGATCAATTGCCAAGCCGCAGCCACAGGCAAAAGCATGTAAAACTGACTATGCTTGACACAACATTAACGGGCGAAGGAGATTTTATGGATACTTCAGCACACAATCTGCGCACCTTGTTTGCACAATTAGGGTTGGACAACAGCGAACCGGCTATGGCGCAGTTTATTCAGCGTCACAGACTGGCGGCCGGTTTAGCCATTCAGGACGCGCCATTTTGGAACACTGCCCAGGCCAGCTTTTTACGTGAATCGCTAAAAGAAGACGCAGAATGGTGTGAAGTTATTGATGAGCTCAATACCCTGCTGCATTAAGCTGCAGGGTATTGCTGGTACGATTTACAGATATTGATAGGCCTTGTCACCCCAGCCTACCAACTTGTTCTGTTTAAAAATAAGCGGTGTACATTCTTCTTTGGTCGTTTTACCGTCACTTTTGCTGTGATGGGTGCGATAAAACAATACCTGCACTGTCTCACCGTCTTTATTAAATGATTCGCTAAAATCCGGTTTGCCCATCAGGGTGCGGATGTCATCAGCTGTCATATTCATCTGCAGTTTATTTACCTGCTCCTGATTGTAACGCTGCGTCTTCTTCCAATTACTGTCATCGTCGAAATCGTGATCACCACCCACAGCTACCACACATCCAGATAAGGTTACCGCCAACGCGGCTGCAACAAAAATTTTAGCTAACATAATGATTTTCCTGTGTTGTTTATGTTTTTTATTCAGCCTGCAAGGCCTGACATTTTACAGCAAAGCATATGCCAATTATTAATACCAACAAAAACAAACACTTAATCATATGGCGCTACTTTTATCCCGCCAACAGTGGTAAATTTCGCTACTTGTTAGTCAAACAGGCAACCATGATGACAGATCCGGTAATTTTGCTGCAGCAAGTCGCGGCGCAGCTACAGCAGGAAGGCAAAACGCCCAGTCTGGCGTTATTTCGTGCACGGTTGGCCGGCAGGGTCGCCCCGCAGCAGCTGTTTGCTGCTTACCAGAGCTGGCGCAGTAATCCTGTTATTGCTCCCATCGCTGAAAGCCCCCAGCCAAAGCCTGCTTCCCAGGCCGAAAGCAGAGGCAAAGATGATGACGTCGCGGCGGCTTTAGCTCGGATCGAAGCTAAACTGGACCTGCTGCTAAGCAAGCTGGAACATTGACCATGTATCTGGCCGAACTGCAATTTAAAGTGATCGCGGATACAGATTTTAGCACGGCAGAAACCGCTATACGCCGCTACATCGAAGCACTGATTTTCAATGGTCAGGTATTGGGCCGCGAGTTCCCCACCGCCTGGCAGCAGGACAAATTCTGCAGCCGGCTGGTAATACCTGAAGAGCAGGCACTGCTTAGCAAGTATCACAGCCAACGCGGTCTTTATGCGCTTGAGCAACTCAGTGCCGCGGGTTTGGCATACCCTCAACTGCAACAACTGGGCATGGATTTAATGTCGCCGCATACCGATCCCTGTCAGACCCCGGCTTACTATATTCTGTACAGCCGATTTAGTGACAGTTGCTCGCCGCTGCGATGCGGTGAGCATTTTGCCCCGGTGCCGTTATATCAACTACACACCCTAGCGCCGGATCATGAAGCGCTGATCCGCTGGCAATTACAATTTCAGGCGTTAGATGAAATACAGATGCAGCAGCAACGCGTACTACAAAAAAGTGCCGAGCGCAGCCTGCAACAGCTACACAGCAAACTAAACCGGCAAGGCCGGCAGCAGGCCAGGCTACTTGAGCAGGCAAATAGCACACCGGTGTATTACGCGTTGTACAGTGGCAGCAGTCAAAACTGTGCGCAAGAAGCCAATAAAACCTGTCCGGGTTGTGGTGGCCAGTGGAAGCTGGCTGAACCGGTGCAGCAATTATTTGATTTTAAGTGTGACAACTGCCGGTTGCTAAGTAATATTGCCTGGGACTGTCAGAGCCCATCGTAACTGCACGGCGTTAACTGGGCGATAAAATCGGCTAGGTTGTCGGCCAGTTTCTCAGTTACATCCTGACCAACATGTTCAAGATAAACCTCACCTGTACTGTTGAGCACTGACAGTAAAATGTCGTCATCTTCGGTGGTGGCAAAAAATACCGTCTCGCGTTGTTTTAGCCGCCGTTTCATTAAGATATGACCAATGATATTTTCCTGCAATCGCGTCACATCATCAGCATTCCACACCATCAACAATGCCAGCTTACCGCGCGCATGTTCAGCCGCCAGTCCGGCACCGTAGTACAGCGAATAGTAAGTTTTAATGTCCGCATGCAGCTTGAGCTCCAGCGCTTGTTCTACATTGCTAAAATCTGCCGCAGGCTGCTGCAGTACGGGCTGCCAGTGCACATTGTTGTCGGTAATATCTCCTTGCTGGCACGGTGACGGACTGGCGGGGTCAGCCCAGGTTGTTAACGGGATTTGCTGTTGCTGCTGCCAAAGCAGTGCCTGTTGTATAAACTGAGTGTAATTCGTCTGCAGCGTCACGCGACCTTCCGTTGAACTTTATGATAAACTTGCGCCATTGTACGTTAACTACGCCCCGAAGACAGCAGCCGACATGACCGATAGCCATTCAGAACTTCTTGCCGGGTTAAGCCTGGGCAAAGTAACCGCCTATGCCGACAAGTACGATGCCAGCTTGCTGCAAGCCGTACCACGCAGTTTAGGCCGTGCCGATATTGGTCTGACAGCTGCATCCCTGCCCTTTGTCGGTCAAGACATCTGGCATGGTTATGAACTATCGTGGCTTAACGCCAAAGGCAAACCCATGGTTGCACTGGCGACCTTTGTTGTGCCGTTTGACTCGCCAAACCTGATCGAGTCCAAGTCTTTTAAGCTCTATCTGAATAGCTTTAATCAGAGCCGGTTTGCCGACCTTGGTCAGGTGTACCAACATTTACAACGCGATTTAGCGGCGTGCGCCGGTAAAGCGGTAAAAGTTAGCTTGCATAATGTCAATGAGATCATGGCTTTTCAGCCTACCTGGATCCCTGGCCGCTGTATTGATGATTTAGATATTGAAATTACGCAGTATCACTATGATGCCAGTTTGCTGTGCACCCAGCCCGATGCTGATGTCGTCGAAGAGAAACTGCATTCTCACCTGCTTAAATCAAACTGCCTGATCACCTCCCAGCCAGATTGGGCCAGTGTTTATATTCACTATCGTGGTAAAGCGCTGGATCATGAAGCGTTACTACGTTATCTGATCAGTTTCCGCAGTCATAACGAATTTCACGAGCAGTGTGTGGAGCGTATCTTCAGTGACATCTGGTCACGCTGCCAGCCGGACTTTCTGGCCGTCTATGCCCGCTACACCCGCCGCGGAGGCCTGGACATTAACCCGTGGCGCTCAAGCGAGCCTTACAGCCCACCGGCTATCCGTCTAAGCCGACAGTAATATGTACTATTACAAGCCAAGCAACATATAACAAAGCTAATAAAAATAAATTATTCATTAAAAATCAACAGACTAAATCATATACGTCGTGCTTATTTATGGTGAGAACGTAGAAAAAACGGTAACTCCACATGAAACATTACAATTAAACTTTCATAAATCGGGGTTTTCTGCTTAAATATGCAGCGTCTGGCAGACGGACTACCAGACAGTAGTTCTAACATGGAGTGCGACCTATGCAATATCTTACCTCTACTGAAGAACAATCCTGGTTGCCGTATTACCTGTGTAAAAAGTAAACCAGAATAAAAATAATATTCCCTACCACAGCGGACCTGCCGGTCCGCTGTTTTTTTATGGCAAAAACCTATTTCCGTGCAAACAAGCATCGCATTTATAGCGATAGTCGATATACTTAAGTCTAAACATATATTTAACCTTGAACAGACGGGTGATGGCCTTGCAGGACGACACTAAACAGCAACTGACTAATGCGCTCAAAGCCCGTAAGGTGCTGGAGGATACGTACGAAGCTCAGTTCAAAATCCTGGCATTATTTGTTTCACGGCTGTCACTTGCATGTAAAGGCATCGACGTTGAACTCGATAACCGGCTGGCAAAACTGCGTGCCGAGTTAAATCGCGGCACGGATTTAGAAAAGCTATTGCCTTTTATCGAGGGCACCAGCGAGAATTTAAAACTGCTTGAAGCGAAGCAACAAAGTGACATGCAGCGGGTGCAACAAGGGCTGACCGAGGCCGGTAAACTGTTACAACAACAAAAAGGTCTGCCGGATCAGCTCAGAAGAGATCTGCGTGAATTACTGGGGAAAGTAGAAACGCCTTCCGCCACCGTCCATGCCTTTTTACCGCACCTGACCGATTTGACCAGGCTATACCAAGCTGCACTGCAAGCAAAAAAAGAGCTCAGTTCAGAGCATCCCGATGATGACCGTTACAACCATATTTGCCGGCAAATTAGTGTAGAGCTGACGAATTTACTTAGCGAGCTGGCTTTCGCTGAAGAAAGTGCCGAGCAAATGGACCAAATTCGCCTGAGCCTGCTGGATAAACTACCAATAGACGCTCTGCTGGAAGCTTGCCTGAAAACCATCAGTATTATCATTAGCAATATCAACCGTGAACGGCAGTCTGCCGAGCATTTTCTGCTAAAACTGAATGATGCGCTGTCCTCTGTGCAGCAATCGGTGGTGTCGTCATTAAGCAGCTCTACCGAGCTAAAACAAAAAATGCAGGCGCTGAATCAACAGATAGAACTGCAAATCTCCCACCTGGGTGAAGCAAGCCAACGAGCGACGTCACTGGAGCAACTTAAAACATTAGTGAGTGATAAATTGGCCGCTATTTCCGGCTCGTTACGTGAGAAAGAGCAGCTGGAGCAGCAAGAGCGGCAAGCCCTGTTGCTAACGCTGGGTAATATGGAGCAACGGCTGGCAGAGCTGGAAACTGAAGCTAGCGCTTTTAAAAAACGCATTATCGATCAGAACTTTCGCAGCCTGCAGGATGCCCTTACCGAAATACCAAACCGGGCAGCCTTTGATGAACGTTATGTATTGGAAATTAAGCGTTGGCAGCGCTACAACACACCACTGTGTGTCGTATTAGCCGATGTTGATCATTTTAAAAATATTAATGACAGTTATGGCCACAGTGCCGGCGATAAAACCCTCAAAGTCATTGCTAAAACCTTGAAGCTTAACTTGCGGGAAACCGATTTTATTGCCCGTTACGGTGGTGAGGAATTTGTTATGTTGTTTCCGGAAACGTCGCTTAGCGAACTGGAAGAACCGCTAAATGCACTGCGGGAAAAAATAAGTAAAATTCCGTTTAAATTCAAAAATGTCAGTGTACCCATTACCATATCTTTTGGTGTAACCCAGTTTACCGGCAAAGATTCCCTTCGCAGCGCTTTTGACCGTGCCGACGAGGCACTTTATGAAGCGAAAAAAGCGGGCCGCGACAGAGTGGTACTCAAAGCCAAAAACTGAAATCGCGTTTACTCAATTAGTTAAGGAGCACATATGCATGTGCAGCTGAACCCACTTGGTTCGATGGATTTATTATCTCAATTAGAAGTTGATCATTTAAAACAGAACACGCAGCAGGAAGCGTTTCGCTTATTCCGTAATTGCTGTCTGGCCGTACTGAATGTTGGCAGCCACACTGACAGCTCAGCTGAAATTTACGAGCAGTATCATGATTTTGCGGTAAACCTGCTCAGTCGTGAACGCGGTATTAAAATTGAGCTGTTCAATCCGCCGATGAGCGCCTTTGTCGATGGCCAGATTATTAAAGGCATACATGAGCACCTGTTTGCCGTATTGCGCGACATTTTGTTTTATCACAGCCGTTTACAAAGCAATAAAAGTTGGCTGGATTTAAACAACAGTGCCCATATCACCCATACCGTGTTCGATATTCTGCGTAACGCCCGTGTCATCGACGCCAGCAATGAACCTAACATGATTGTATGCTGGGGCGGCCACTCCATTAATGAAGCGGAATACAAATACACCAAAGAAGTAGGCTATGAGCTTGGGCTGCGCGGCATGGATATTTGTACCGGTTGTGGCCCCGGTGCGATGAAAGGGCCAATGAAAGGCGCAACCATTGGTCATAACAAGCAACGCCGCAGTACTGGCCGGTACCTGGGTTTGACTGAGCCTGGTATCATTGCCGCAGAGCCACCGAACCCCATTGTTAATGAGCTGGTGATCCTACCCGACATTGAGAAGCGGCTGGAAGCCTTTATCCGTGTCGCACATGGCATTATTGTCTTTCCTGGCGGAGCCGGCACAGCTGAAGAGTTATTGTATTTGCTAGGCATCATGCTGCACCAGGACAATAAGCAACAAACGCTCCCGGTTATTTTAACCGGACCAAAACAGAGCGAAGCGTATTTCCGTGAAATCGCCAGCTTTATTGAACATACGTTAGGTGCAGCCGCTCTGAATCTGATTGAGATCATTATCGATGATGCGCCGGCAGTAGCGCGCAAGTTAAAATTGGGCGCGGCTGAAGTGCGCCACTACCGCAAATCTGTCGGCGATGCTTATCACTTCAATTGGACATTAAATATTGAACCCGGTTTTCAGCAGCCCTTTGTCCCGAATCATCAGAATATGGCCGCACTAGACTTGCACCTGGATCAGGACAGCGCAACACTGGCTGCCAACCTGCGGCGGGCTTTCTCTGGCATAGTCGCCGGTAACGTAAAAGACGATGGCATTAAAGCGATTCGGCAGCATGGTCCGTTTCAAATAAGTGGTGAACCCAAACTCATGCAAATGATGGATACGCTATTGCAGGCCTTCGTCGACCAGGGCCGGATGAAATTACCCGGCAGTAAATATGAGCCATGCTATCGGGTTGTACGCTAAATGGCACATCTGTTACTGATTGACGCACTAAACCTGATCCGGCGCTTGTATGCGGTACAGGAGCGGCCTTACCTGCCGTTGCCCGACGACGTAACAGATAGCACCAAAGCGCAAATCATCCTCAATACCGAGAATATGCTGCGCCAGGCACTGAGCAGACTGCAGCAGGAGCTTGAACCGAGTCATGCGCTGCTGGTGTTTGACGGTCGCGCCAGCGCCTGGCGTAAAAGTCTGTACCCACAATATAAAGCAAATCGTAAGCCGATGCCGGCTATACTGGCAGATGCGCTGGATACATTGACTCAACATGCCAAAGCTCTCGGTTTTAGCAGCATCCAGCATGATGATTATGAAGCCGACGATGTTATTGCCTCTATCGCAGTAAAATTGGTACAACATGGGCAGCAGGTTACAGTAGTGTCAACCGACAAAGGCTTTTTACCGCTGCTGTCGCAGCAGATCCAAATCTACGATACCTTTGCCCGTCAGTATCATAGCGAAGACAGCGTACAACAAAAGTTTGGCGTCAGTACCTCACAGTTAGTACGGTACTGGAGTCTGGTCGGCGACAGCACTAACAACATTCCGGGAGTTAACGGTATTGGCCCCAAAGGTGCTCACGACCTGCTGGCACTGGGTACCACTTTGACTGAAGCGCTGGAACATCCGGATTGCCATAAAAAACTGCGGGAGAAGATTTTGCAGAACAAAGAGCAGATAAAAATTTTTATGCAAATACTGACGTTAAAAACTGACATACAACTTGGCATT
>JBFKFH010000123.1:0-9642 GCA_041618685.1 Rheinheimera sp. | reverse complement strand
GCCATTGCAGCTGATGATACTGGCGACCGCACAACAGGAGCAGTACCGGGCGCAGGCCGCCGCCAGCCAGGTTAGCTTGCTGTTTGAAGCCTTCGCCGACCGGCGTTACACCGACGACGGTAAGCTGACACCGCGCAGTCAAGCAGGTGCCGTGCTACACGAGGAAGAAATGCTGGCGCAGGTGACACAGCTGGTGCAGCATGGCAGCGTGACAACCGTGTCGGGTAACACTCTGGCATTAAATGCCGATACCTTGTGTGTGCATGGTGATAACCAGGCCGCAATACGGCAAATACAACAAATCAGAGCACTGTTGGTATGAGCCAGTTGCAGTACCATCTGACAGTGGCGGGTGAGAACGCGCTGATGCTGTATTTCGATCAACGTATTGACCCGGCGATTTCAGCCGCCGTACAACAGGCATGCAAGCTGATCCGCTCTGAACTGGCGGAAGATTGCATCGACTTACTACCGTCCTATGCCTCGGTGCTGATCCTGTTTAACCCGCTAACCACAGACAGTTACCGTGTCAACGCCCAGCTTCAGCACTGTTTAAAGCAACTGCAGAGCAATACCGGCGCAAGCGGAAAGACTGTCGAGCTGCCGGTCTATTACAGTGAAGAAAGCGGGCCAGATCTGGCATTAATAGCCGAAAGTAAAGGCCTCAGCATTGACGAGGTAATACAGCGTCATCAGCAGCAAACCTATCGCGTGTATGCTATTGGCTTTGCGCCAGGTTTTGCCTATTTGGGCGAAGTAGACCCAGTACTGCAAATGCCGCGTTTAGCCACGCCCCGGCCCAGAGTGCCGCGTGGTGCAGTGGCTATCGCCGACCGGCAAACCGCCATATACCCGGCAGCTTCGCCCGGTGGCTGGAACCTTATAGGCTTGTGCCCCAGCCGGATGTTTAACCCACAAGCCACACCAACTATGCCCGTTGCTGTTGGCGATGAAGTGCGTTTTGTCGCAATAAACAAAAGCGAGTTTCTGCGCTTGGGTGGTGAACTATGAGCGGCTTTGAGGTTATCGCCTCTGGCGTACTAAGCTTACTGCAAGATCAGGGGCGCAGCGGTCAGGCGGCACTTGGCCTGACGACCGGTGGGCCCATGGATGCCGCCGCGGCAAATTGGGCAAACCGTTTACTGGCTAACAACGTTAACGCTACGCTGATTGAATGCAGCGTAGGCGGACTGCAATTATTGGCTACCATTGATAGCTATATCGCGGTGACCGGCGCAGAGCTGCCACTGAGTATTAACGGCAAAGCGGCTGAGTTGTGGACAGTACACAAGGTACTGCCCGGTGACGTAATTGAACTGGGTATGGTCAGCAAAGGTCTGCGCGCCTATCTGGCGGTTGCCGGCGGTTTCGCGGTAACACCGCAGTTTGGCAGTACTTCAACCGTGTTGCGCGAAGGTGTTGGTGGTTTAAACGGCAATAAGTTGCAAGATGGCGAGCGGCTTAATGCCCGGCCCGTTACAACACTACCCAGGCTTAGCCTGCCGGCACAGTACCGGCCGCAATTTAATGCTGTACTAACATTGCGGGTAATCGAAGGCTACCAAATACACAGTTTTGCCAGTACCGAGCGCCAGCGTTTTTACCTGCACAGTTACAAAGTAACGCCGCAGTCTGATCGCATGGGGTATAAACTGCGGGGGGCAGCAATCCGTTGTCAGCAAAGCCAGCTGTTATCTGAAGGTATTTGTTATGGCGCGGTACAAATTCCGCCGGACGGTCAGCCGATAGTGCTGCTAAATGATCGGCAGACCTTGGGCGGTTACCCGAAAATTGGTAGTGTCTTGTCGCTGGATTGTGCGCTATTGGCACAGGCTGCCGCCGGTACCGAAGTATATTTTACGCCGATAACTGCACAGCAGGCACATAATGCGTTGTGTCTGGCTACTGTCCGTTTTAACGCTTTGACAAATCAACTGGTGAGCCTGTAAATGCCCGCACAATTCACTGAGTATCTCGCGCTAAGCGAAAAAATTGAGCAATTGTTGGTGCAAAAAAACCTGCGCGGCATGGCGACATTGCAGCCGAAATTACGCCCGGGCTATATACTGCGCGCCGCCAGGCAATTAAACCAATGTCGCGGTACGGTATTAATTGGCACCGGCTTCCCGGTACTGGATACCTTCGAAACAGACGGGCCTGTCGGTGCCATAGCGCTGTACCAACTGCTACAACATATTGGCGCCAAGCCGGTGATAGTGTGTGGTGACCCGTTGTTTAGCCAGCTAAGCGGCGACTATCAGTGCTACCGGCTAAACGTGAATCAGTACGACGCGCTACCCAGCATCGCCCGAGCCGCATTAGCTGAATTGGCACCGCAATTGGTGATATCAATAGAGCGCCCCGGTTTCAACGCTCAACAGCGTTACTTTAATATGCGCGGCGAAGATATTTCTGCCCGCTGTGCTAGTTTTGATTACTTTTTAACCCTGGCTGACTGCCCCACTATTGGCATTGGTGACGGCGGTAATGAAATTGGCATGGGTAATTTGCAACAGGCCGTAAGCCAGCTCAATATTACCCCGGCCGTTACCGAATGCGACGAGTTGATCGTAGCCGATGTGTCCAACTGGGCGGCATGGGCTTTAGCAGCAATGCTGTCTGCTTTGCGTGGTGAAAATATGCTACAACAGGCCGACCCGTTGGCGATTTTGCAATACCTGTCGGCCAAAGGCAGTGTCGATGGTGTCACGCGGTTAAATACGCTGACCGAGGACGGCCTGCCACATACCGAAGGCGTGCAGCTGATTAAACAGCTCAGCTTGCTAATACAGTAACCCCACTTATTATCGGCGTTAACTAGAGAACAGCTATGACTACAGTGTATTTAAACGGTGAATTTGTCCCGGCCGCCGAAGCAAAAATATCGCCGATGGACCGCGGCTTTTTATTCGGCGACGGCATTTATGAAGTGATCCCAAGTTACGCTGGTCGCTTTGTCGGCTTTGGCCCGCATATCGACCGCATGCATAGCGGCTTAGCGCAGCTGTCTATCGATCCACAGCTGAGCTTGTCAGACTGGAAACATATCGCCGACCGGCTGATTACCGACAATGCCGCAGAGCTAGGCACTAACCTGGCAGTGTACTTCCAGGTTAGCCGGGGTACGGATACTAAACGCGGCCATGCCTTTCCAAGTAACGTCAGTCCCACAGTGTTTGCTTTTGCATTTGCTATTGCGCCAGAACCGGCTGCCGACAAAGCTAAAGCCACCACCTATGCCGTCGTCACCGGCCAGGATTTACGCTGGCAGCGTTGCCATATTAAATCTACGTCACTGTTGGGCAATGTGCTGCATTATCAGCAAAGTTATGCCCAGGGCGCACAGGAAATACTGTTGTTTGATCAAGACGGTAACCTGACCGAAGGCGCCGCAGTAAACGTATTTGTGGTAAAAAATGGTATTATTGCCACCCCACCGCTCAGCCATAAACTATTACCGGGCATTACCCGGCAACTGCTGCTGGCTATTCTGGCGAAGCACAGCCAGATCCCGGTAGAAGAGCGGGATATCAGCGAAGCTGAGGTGCTTGTCGCAGACGAAATCTGGCTGACCAGTTCCAGTAAAGAAATCGCGCCGGTGCTCTTTGTTAACGATAAGCCTGTTGGCACAGGTCAAGTTGGTGATGTCTGGCTTGCCGCACAACAGCTATTTAGCGCCCACAAGTTCGACTACTAATTTAACGACTTATTCAACAACCAGCCCCCGCTTTATGCCGTGCGGTTACCCCTTGTAACCGCACGGCTTCATCATTCGATTACGCAACCTCAACAATTAATTAATTTACAAAAATTTATTAATTAGTTATCTTTTGCCAACATCATTCTAGCCGGAGCACAAATGCCCCCGTTAAACCTCTGGCGCAAGCCATGGCCGTTATTGGCAATTTCATGCAGTGTTATGGTATTTATTGTTTTCTCACAACAGGTTAACGCAAATATGTTTAGTTGGTTTAAAAAATACGATGTGCATTTGTCTCCTGCAGTTAGGGGCAAAGTTACCCTGGATGGTAAACCACTGCGGCGCATAAAAGTGTTTCGGGAATTGGATTATGACGAATCTTATACGGACGAAGCCGTCACCGATGAACAGGGAAAATTTTACTTTCCTGAAAAAAAAATCAGGTCACGTCAACCAGGTAATAAGTTAGATCAATCGACTATTCGGCAAGTCATATCTTTGGATTATCAGGGAAAGACTTTTGTTTTATGGTACACCTCAACACCGAGCATTAAACCCCATGCCACATTTCAGCGCCTGTTAGGAGCATTAAATTGTGAGCTGAAGTCCCCAGAAGAAAAATACAGTTTACCCAATTTGGAATACCCAGAATTTCCTCATGGCGTAGTAAGTATTTGCCAGTTAGATACCTCGCACTAACGTCAGTGTTTACAAAAAGGAATTTACTCAATGAACACCATCACACCAAAAATTGCCTCCGATTTGGCCAGCTTAGTTTATGACGTCCGCACGCCAACGGCTCGGGGAGTGTACCGCTTTAGCCGTAATTCAGAGAGTACCAAACACTTTTCATTCGATTTATCAAACGGCCCAGTGCACGGTGTAAGCGGTGGTGGACCTTTCGGTTTGTTCAATAAAACGACTGGTTTCGCTATTATTGGTCAAGGGAAAGAACGCTATAAAAATCACGTTGCTATTGCTATTCGCGGTACCAAATTCACCAGCGGCAATGACTGGCTAACCAACGCAAATATCGGCTATGCCGGTTCAGACAATGGCAGCATGGTGCATGCCGGTTTTAACAAAACCTTTCAAAGCATGAAATCGATTCTTGAGCGGTCATTAAATCCGATCATATCAGGTGCAACCACGGTGCATTGTGTCGGCCACAGTCTGGGAGGCGCTCTGGCTTCACTGACAGCAGATTGGGTTAAGCTACGCTATAAGTGTCCGGTAAATCTTTACACTTTCGGCGCACCACGAGTCGGCTTAGAAAGCTTTGCTTTAAAGCATACAGGTTGCTTAGACAGCAGTATTTACCGCTGCACTCATGGTGCAGATCCGGTACCTTTAGTGCCGCTATGGCCATTTCACCATGCGCCTTATAAAGGGGTAGAGTATCGTTTGGATTCAGGTCAAGGGATCAATATTGGCGCCCATGGCATGCATTTCACCGATACACCGGGATATGCTAATACTGCAAACAGCGATGACTGGGGCAGCCTGGGTAACCGCTCTGCAGACATTGCAAGACAAGTAGAGCTGGATTACGACAGACGTCATCAAGCTTCATTTACCACTTACTGGGCTAACAAAATTGGCGATGCACTGATTACTTTACTCAAAGCAGCAGGAAAATTAACTGCCGTTATTGCTCAAGCGGGTATCAGTACTGGCTTAACCTTTTACGATATGTTGGCCCGCACACTGGAAGATGTTGCCAAGTCAACTACGCAATTTGCCAGGCAAGTTCGTGGTTTATTGGGACATATGTTGGTATTCGCCCGCCAGGCGGTAACCACGGTGACAGATCTCTCTTTTAAATTTATCCGCTGGGTATTTGAAAAAACCGTTGGCGCGCTTTATCGCAGTGCACGGGATGCCATCACCAGCGTAATGTAATCTTTTTGCCCGGCTCTGCCGGGCTTTTTTATTGCTGTGCACAACGCTGTTGCATCATTTGCCACACGGTTGCCGGCTGTTCGGTGTGTTGCAGGTAGCTGATTACGGCTTGCTGCTCGGCCAAGGCTTTGTTTTGCGACAATTTAAACCGGCCACTAACCTGGGTTAAGCTGATTTCTACTCCCACTATCGCATTGACCAGCTTTTGCTGATATTCAGTTGCTTGCAGCATACCTGGCGCGCTATCTGCTTCCTGCCGCCTGACCAGAGCCAGTGTGGCGTCGCTGTCAAGCAGCCGCGCGGTGCCTTTTAGTTCGACCAGCGTGTAATTCCAAGTCGATACCGCCGGTTGTGTGTTGTAGCAACTGGCTGCGACAAAGGCATGCGGGCCCTGAATAACAATAGTAACCGGTGCGCCATCCAGCTGGCTTAGCTGCGGGTTGTTGCGCGCCAGATGGCAATACGCTTTACTTAGTGCGCTCTGCCAGTCAAATATAAATGGCAGCGGTGTATAGCATAGCGCGGTGTCGTGCTGCACGGTGTCGCGCAGTGCTGAGTTCTGGCTGAGCAATAAACCAAAATAGTGCTGTTGTAAAAACTGCTGCAGCACGTCAGGCTCAACGGTCTGATAATAAGCGGGTGGATACATGATACGCTCCATCAAAGTTGCCGTTGAATATCAAACGCATTATTCACCGCGGTAAAACCCACTTTTGGGTAGTACTGCATAGCCGAGGCCGCGCTTCGCAGCAGTAACTGCACTTGCGGTCCGCACGCATGCTGCACGGCGGCCAGTAATGCTTTACCTATGCCTTGCTGCTGCACAGTTTTATCAACCAGCAAATCACAGATATACACCACATAAGCTTTATCGGTTAAGCAACGCGCCAGCCCAAGCAGCTGTCCATTGTGCCGCGCAGTGATCAGCAAGTTAGCACTGGCTAACATTACCGCCATCCGCTCACTGTCTTCCAACGGCCGGTTTATCCCGGATGCCCGATACAGTGTCAGCATTTCAGCTAAATTAAAACTACTTTCCTGTTGATATACGATATTCATTTCATTTCCTCTGGCTTGTATTTCGGCCAGCATACTGGCATAACTGGTACCTTATAAAGTTCCAGTTATGACAAAACAGGAGATCCAGTTGCGTTTAGTGAGCGATCAGTTACAGCTAAGCGGTGATGGCAGCTTGCAACAGCAGTTGTATCAGGCGTTGCAACAGCAAATGTTGAACGGTAACTGGCCCAGTGGCGCCTGGCTGCCGTCAAGCAGAACGCTGGCGGCTGATTTACACCTTAGCCGCAATACGGTAAATCAGGTGCTGCAACAACTGGTGGCTGAGGGCTATATTAGCGGCCAACCGGGCCGAGGCTATCAAATTGCCGCCCTGCCTGAGCAGTACTTTCACAGCGAACTGGTTACCACAGCGCCGCTGGCCGAGCTGGCTGTGCAACACTATAACCTGCCGCAAAAACAAGGCGCTATCAGTGGTTTACTACAACCTGGTGTAACAGCGCTGGAACAATTTCCCTATGCTATCTGGCAACGTCTGTTGCAGCGCCACTGCCAGCGTCCGGCATTAAGTGGCTTTGCTGATCCACTCGGTTACCTGCCACTGCGTCAGGCCCTGGCGCTATATTTACGCCAGTCGCGCCAGGTTGTATGTGATGAACACAGCATACTTATCACCGCTGGCGCGCAGCAAGCCTTGTTTGTAGCGGCTAAGCTGGTGGCCAGTGCGGGGCAGCAGGTGCTGATGGAAACGCCGGGGTACCCACGGTTAAAGCAAGCGCTGCAACTGTGTGAACTCCACGTGCAGCACCTGGACGCCAGCACCGCCGGCGGTCTGGATATCAAGCAGCTACCGGCGGCGACAGCCGCGAAGGCATTATTCCTAACACCAGGACATCAGTATCCATTAGGTGGCATCATGCCGTTGCCACAACGTTTGGCCTTACTGGACTGGGCACAACAGCAGCAATGCTGGCTGGTAGAGGATGACTATGACAGCGAGTATCAATATCAGCACCGGCCTGTTGCCAGCTTGCAGGGGTTAGCACGGGGCGAAGGCGTATTGTTCGTCGGTTCGTTCAGTAAAACCCTGTTTCCGGCGCTGCGACTGGGCTATCTGGTGGCACCGCGTAGTGTTATCGCCAAGGCGGCGGCGATAGTGCAGGCACTGCACGGCGATGTCGCGACTTTACCGCAAGCTGCATTAGCCGATTTTATTAGCGAAGGTCATTTTAACCGCCATTTGCGCAAAATGCGCCGCTACTATCAACAGCGCAAACAGCAGGCAGCGCAGATGCTGCAACAAGGCTTGCCACAGTGTCAGCTCAGTGCGCTGGATGCAGGCCTGCATCTGGTGCTGCACTTTCCACAGCCACTGGATGACAAACTGTTGCAACAACGTTTAGCTGAAGCCGGTATTAAAGTGCAACCACTGAGCCGCTATGTGTTTGACAGCACGTCGCGCAGTGGTCTGATATTAGGTATAGCTAATCAGCGCCAGCCGCAGTTTATTGCCGCACTTGAGCAGCTGATCTGTATCTGTCGCTCAGCACTGGTCAGGTAAATGTCTGGTAACGGTGGCTGACTGCGCTAACTGCATAAAATCATCTAATGCCACCGGCTTTCCGAAGAAATAGCCCTGAAACTGCTGACAACCCAGCTGTTGCAAGGTGTGATGCTGCTCTTCAGTCTCGACCCCTTCGGCAATAACCGCCAGCTCAAGGCTGTGGCCCAGCGCCAGAATCGTTTTAATAATGGCTTTATCATTCGGATCGGTCAGCAAATCACGTACAAAGGAGCGGTCAATTTTTAACTGCCGCAATGGCAACAATTTTAAATAACTCAGTGACGAATAGCCGGTACCAAAATCATCCAGCGAAAACCGTACTCCCAAAGCCGTCAGTTGACGCATTTTTTCAATAACAATATCGATATCCTGCAGCAGCTGACTTTCCGTCAGTTCCAATACCAATTTCTCTGCCGCAGCACCACTTTGCGTAAGCGCCCGTGTAACGTCCTGCACAAAACTGACCGAGTGCAGCTGGCGCGCGCTGATATTTACCGCCAGATACCACTGGGCGGAGTCAGGAAAACGCGCCCATTCTGCCAGTTGCAGACAACTTTTTTCCAGCACCCACCGCCCCAGTTGCATGATCTGGCCGGTGCTTTCCGCAACCGGGATAAAACTACCGGGCGCTATCATACCGTGCTCAGGATGCTGCCAGCGTAGCAGCACTTCAGCCCCAACCATGCCACGTTTGTGCTCAATCTGCGGTTGAAAATGCAACACAAACTCATTGTTCACCAACGCCTGGCGTAATCCGCTGGCAATTTCAGCCCGCGCACTGATCGCTTCCTGCATTTGTTGATTAAAAAACCGCATGCCATTGCGGCCACGTTCTTTCGCATCATACATTGCCAGATCAGCGCGCTGCAGCAGCTCATAGCTGTTGCAGCCATCCGAAAACATGACGACGCCAATACTGGCAGTGATCGGATATTGCCGGTCTTGCAGCAAAAACGGCTCAGCCAGCAGCTGTACTACTTTCTCCGCAATTAAACCGGCTTTCTGACTGGCCAGTTCCAGCTCAGGATGCAACTCGGTTAGTAACAACACAAACTCATCACCACCAAGCCGGGCCAGCGTGTCCACTTTACGCAGGTTTGTTTTTAAGCGCTGGGCGACTTGCTGCAACAACTGATCGCCCATCGCGTGGCCTAAGGTATCGTTTAAATCTTTAAAATGATCCAGATCGACAAACAGCAGGGCGCCCTGGGCAGCATGCTCCTGCCGCTCACGCACGGCGATTGCATGTTGCAAACGGTCGAGCAGCATACGGCGGTTTGGCAGCCCGGTCAGCGCATCGTAGAATGCCAGCTGATGTATTTCCTGCTGCTGCTCTTTATGTTCGGTGATATCGGTGGAAATACCACATAGCGCATAAATTTTGCCATCACTGTCGCGCAGTGGCAGCTTAACCGATAAATAAGTGTGGCTTTTGCTGCCATCGAGTAAGCGATTGGTT
>JBFKFH010000122.1:0-9752 GCA_041618685.1 Rheinheimera sp. | reverse complement strand
ACTTGCTGAATCGCACCCAGCTCTTTGACATCGCCCACAGGCGTGCTGGTACCGTGCGTATTAACGTAATCAACTTTAGCACTGACGTTCTGCATCGCCATTTGCATGCAGCGCACCGCGCCTTCACCGCTTGGTGCCACCATATCAAAACCGTCAGACGTCGCACCGTAACCTACAATTTCAGCATAGATAGTGGCACCGCGGGCTAAAGCATGCTCAAGCTCTTCCACCACAACCATACCGCCGCCACCACTGATCACAAAGCCATCGCGGTTGGCATCATAAGTGCGCGACGCCAGTTCAGGCGTGTCATTGTATTTGCTTGACAAGGCGCCCATCGCATCAAATTCCATCGCCAGAGTCCAGTGCACTTCTTCACCGCCGCCGGCAAATACCACATCCTGCTTACCCAACTGAATAAGCTCAACCGCATGACCAATACAATGGGCGCTGGTTGCGCAGGCAGAACTGATAGAGTAATTCACACCCTTAATTTTAAATGGTGTGGCTAAACATGCCGAGCAGGTACTGGACATGGTTTTTGGCACCGCATAAGGACCAACCCGCTTCACACCCTTTTCACGCAACGTATCTGCTGCTTCTACCTGCACTTTGGATGACGCCCCACCCGAGCCGGCTACCAGACCAATACGAGGGTTAGAAATTTGCTCTTCGGTAAAGCCGGCATCAGTCATTGCTTCTTGCATCGCAATATAGGCATAGGCTGCAGCGTCTCCCATAAAGCGCATTGCTTTACGGTCAATCAGCTCACTCGGGTCAAGTTTGATATTACCCCACACCTGCGAGCGCAGGCCCAGTTCAGCAAACTCTTCTGACCGGGTAATACCGGATCGACCGGCCTGTAATGATGCCAATACTTCGCCTTTGTTATTGCCAATACTGGAAACAATACCAATACCTGTGATTACCGCTCTTTTCATGCTTACTCCCAAAAGCCAGCTACGTTGCCGGCAAGGTTAAAATGCTACTTGGCGCTATTGTACGGACTTTGTTTTAAAAAGTGGTCAGCTTTCAGCGCACACCTGTACTCTGTTTTTAATTCTGCGGTAGCTTAAGGTAAACTACAAGCCGAATTTTGTAGTGGACGCCTGTCTATGTCTGAGCTTAGCAATGCCAAAATACATTTCAATGATCAGGGCACGCCGGTCGCGTCTGACTTTGATGACGTTTACTTTTCCAATGACGGCGGCATAGCCGAAACTGATTATGTATTTTTGCAGCAAAATGGTTTGCCGCAACGCTGGCAAAACCATCCGGCTGCGGCATTTCATATAATAGAAACCGGCTTTGGTACCGGGGCAAACTTCTTATTGAGCTGGTTACGTTTTCGTCAGTATCGCCAGCAGTTTCCGCACGCCCGATGTCAACGTTTGTATTTTAGCAGCATAGAAAAATTTCCGTTAAGCCATGCCGATTTAGCCAGAGCGCTGGCAGTGCACACCGAGTTCACTGAGCTTTGTCAGTTACTGTTGCAAGCCTACCCGCTTTGTGTCACCGGCTGTCACCGGCTGGTTTTTGATGATGGCAGTGTCATGCTGGATTTATGGTTTGGTGACGTGAACACGGTGCTGCCCGGGTTAAATAGCCGCGTTGATGCAATCTATCTGGATGGCTTTGCCCCGAGTAAAAACCCTGACATGTGGCAAGACAGCTTATTTAACGGCCTGGCACGATTAAGTCACGCCAGCACCACCGTCGCCACCTTTACCGCAGCCGGAGTAGTTAAACGTGGCCTGTTGGCAGCCGGTTTTAATGTAAAAAAAATAAAAGGTTTTGGCCGAAAACGCGAAATGTTAACTGCCAACATGGCCGACGCAATGGCAACGCTGTCAGAAGCGGTTGCACCAGTCAGCATTGTCGGCGGGGGTATCGCCTCGCTGTGTTTGGCGTTAGCACTAACCCGGCGGCATATTCCGGTACATCTTATTTGCGAAGACACCGCAGTAGCACAGCAGGCGTCGCAAAATCGCCAGGGTGCGGTGTACCCGAATTTGCATGCAAACCTGACGGTGGATAGTCAAGTGCATGTGCAGGCTTTTTTATTCGCGCGCAATTTTTATCAATATTGGCACTCATCCGGGCTCGATTTTGCTATGCAATGGTGCGGCATGCTGCATTTGGCCACAACAGAGCATCTGGCTCAGCGTCAACATAGCTTGGTTACAAAATCATTATGGCCAGAGTCACTGGTGCAGGCCGTGGATGCCACAGCCGCATCAGCCATTGCCGGCGTGGCCCTGCAGCACAACGGCATTTATTTTCCGCTGGCCGGTTGGCTTAGCCCGCAGCAGTTTTGCCAACAGGCACTGCAGTATCTAAAGCAACAACCGTCATTCCAGCTCAGCTTAGACACCAAAGTAACTGCCTTGTCGCGTACAGGTCAGCATTGGCGCCTGGCGACAAGCCGTGGTGATCTCGATGCGGGGACTGTGATACTGGCCTGTGGCAGAAAATTAGCAGATTTCAGCCAGACAGCCGCCCTGCCGCTTAACACGATCCGCGGCCAGGTTAGTCATGTTAAACAACCCGCGCTGGCACCACTAAAAACGGTACTGTGCCACAAAGGCTATATCACACCCCAATGGCTGGGCGAACACAGCGTAGGTGCAACCTTTGACCGACATGGCAGCGAGGCCGTGATTAACGAGCGGGATAATGCTGAGAACCTGCAACTGGTGAATGAGCAACTCAAACACCCCGAATGGTTTGCTAACAGCCACGTCAATGGCGCAACCGCGGCATTTCGCGCTACCGTGCCAGACCGTTTACCCGTGGCTGGCGCTGTCGCAAATCAACCCGGCCTGCATCTGCTCGGTGGTATGGGTGCCAGAGGTATTATGCTGTCGCCGTTACTGGCTGAATTACTCGCTTGCCAAATTTGCCAGGAACCTCTACCGTTAAGTCAACGACTTATCGATAAAGTGAGCGCTATGCGTTTTTAGCAGCAGCGCGCATACCCGTGATTGGAACCATAACCATGAGCCAGCCCAAGCATATTCTGATTGCAGAAGATGATAATTTTATGCGCACGCTGTTAGAGGCACAATGTCGCAACCTTGGTATGCAGACTCATGCTGTCGCTGACGGTGCGCAAGCGGTAACTGAAGCGCTGAGTTATCAGTACGACATTATTCTTACTGACATTCAGATGCCCGTCTGTGACGGACTGGCAGCGATGCGAATTTTGCGACGGCTGGGATATGACAGGCCTATTTTTGCCATGTCCGCCGATGACATTGATGATTCCGGTTTTGATCAGGTATTGCCCAAGCCGGTAGACATTCAACGCTTAGCGGAGTTGTTGCAGCAAACACCACAGCATCAGCCTGTCGCGTTAATACTCGACGATGAACTAGTGGCGCTGTTTTATCAAAACCTGCAACAAATGAGTGCTGAATTTAATAGTGCGCTGAAAACCGGACAACGCGATAGTATGCGGCAGATTTGCCATAAAGTTAAAGGCGGTGCAGCCAGCTTTGGTGAAGCGACACTGAGCACGTTAGCCGATAACCTACAACAACAATTGTTATCAGACACGCCATTACCGGAGCTGGCCGTTAGTTGCCAGTATTTCGCCGATTTTCTTCAGCAATTCGGAGGCAATGATGCGCGTGCCTAAAATTTTGCTGGTAGACGATGTCGATTACAGCCGGCAATTATTACGTAACAATATCATGGCACTAACCAGCAACAAGCTACTAAAATACAGTACTTTCAACTTCTATAATGCTGCAAATGCCGCAACAGCCATGTCGTTGTTTAATATGCAGCAACCGGATTTAATCTTTCTTGATATTGAACTGCCTGACAGCTCAGGGCTGGAACTATTGCAACGTTTTAAACAGGAACGGCCTGACTGTTTCATTGCCATGATAAGTGGCTTTAGCACTCTGGATAACGTGCAGCAAAGCATAGCCAAAGGGGCGGCGACCTTTATCGTTAAACCCTTTAGCGGTGATAAAATTCTTGCGGCCATGCGCCTTTATGAGCGGCGGATGCAAAGAGCAGACGTGCAGCTGGATACGCCATAATTTACAGCACAGCCGAAAAAAATTTGTTAAGGTAACGTCGTCACAACAAACTAAAGTAAGGACAGATCATGCGCTTAGCGGTTTTACTGATATTTGTGATTATGCTTGGCAGCCACAGCAGCGTCAGCTACGGCAAAGACTTTTATCAGGTCCCCATACCGGCAGATGCCCGTGAATTTGCCCGTCTTGACAGTAAACTACCTGCTGTGATGAGCTTCTTTAGTCAACAAAGCGAAATGGCACTGCGGGATTTTTATATTCAGCAATTGGGTGAGCCTAATGCAGAAACTAAGCAGTATGGTCGTGCACAGCTATATTTTAGCGTGGGCGGTCAGCAGGTGCGCATTCTGATTTCCAGCCGCAATGACTGGCAGCAGGTAGACATTATGGTGCAAAACTAAGCCGGCTATGGCTTAGTTAATTGCAGCACAACCCGACGGTTCTTTTTGCGCTGTAACGTCGTGTCATTCGGCGCAACGTGACGACGCTCACCAAAGCCTTCAACCTGTATTTTGTCAGCACTTAAACCGGCATCGACAAAAAAGCTTTTTACCTGCTCAGCACGCTTAACTGACAACTGCTCGTTCATCCAGCGCCCGCCATAGCTATCGGTGTAACCCTGAATTTCAACAAAATCAATTTCCGCATCATATTTTAAGTACTCAGCAATCTGTGCTAATCGCCGCCGCGACTCGCGTGTAAGCTGGTCGCCACCACTCTCATAGCTCAGCACAGTAAAAGCAATGTCGTCAAAGCTATAGGGTAGCAGACGGGAAATGCACAGATTAAATTGCTGATAAGGCGGCAGAAACTGTACCGGATTTATCGCCGCGACGACTTTATCATATGGGGTATACCAGTCACTGAAGTAAAATGTCGGACTAAAACCGTGTTCCAGCTCTGTTAATAAGGTCCAGGCCGTTTTCTTGGGTAAATCACCACTGAACTGCTTCAACAGTTGCATACTTGCTACCGTCTTGGCCGGCTCACCGGGTCGCCAGGCTGGTGGTACTGACAACACTTCAGCCAAGCCGTATTGATCGGGTAAACGCAACATCTGCAGCTCGAAATCTAAATTCAGCCCTTTGCTGGCAACACTACGAAATACCGCCTGGCCGAATTGGGGAATCTCATGCTGTAACTGGCATTCCAGCGGCGTATTTTTACTCAGCTGCCAGTTGGATTGCTCAATAGCGGCAGAATATTGACGCAACTGTGGCTGTGCCAGCACACTGGTTGCCAACAGCACTGCACTAGACGCAATTAAAATTCGCATTTTGGGGCTTCCCACTACTTAAGGTACTCGTTTCGGCCAATAACCAGTAAAGACTAGCAAACACTATGCCGAAACAAGACGCTGCTGCAATTCTTTGGCATAATAGCGGCTGGTTTTCAAAATGGCGATGTTATGACTCAACCAAAACACCAGCTGGCTCAGCGTTTCCGTGGTTACTATCCGGTAGTTATCGACGTAGAAACGGCAGGCTTTAACGCAAAAACCGATGCATTGCTGGAAATTGCTGCCACCTTGCTGGATATGGACGACAACGGCAAATTAGTGCCGCTGCAAACCTTACACTATCACGTTGAACCGTTTGAAGGCGCTAATCTGGATGCCAGCTCACTGGCATTTAACGGTATAGATCCGTTTAACCCGTTGCGTGGCGCAGTACCAGAACGGGAAGCCATTACCGAAATTTGCAAAGCGGTGCGTAAAGCGCAAAAAGATGCTGGCTGTCAGCGCAGCGTGATCGTGGCCCATAATGCCGCTTTCGACCAGGGCTTTTTTAATGCCGCAATAGAACGACTGAATTTCAAACGCTCGCCGTTTCATGCCTTTGTGTCGTTTGATACGACCAGTTTATCAGCGTTGGCGCTGGGTCAAACGGTACTGGCAAAAGCCTGTCAGGCGGCGGGTATAGAATTTGATAATAAAGAAGCGCACAGCGCGCTGTACGATACTGAACGCACCGCGGAATTGTTTTGTCACATCGTCAATAGTTGGCAACAATTGGGAGGCTGGCCGCTGGCTAATGCCCCAGCTGAAGATGAGGAAGATGCTGCAGATACCACTGAACCGGCATAACACGTTGTAAAGGTGTGAAAAACAAAAGGCCGCAACCGCGGCCTTTTGTTTTAATAAGCCTGTTTATTCAGCGGCTGTGTCAGTTTTGTATTTTGCTGCCGTATCTTTAATTAACGGTTGCAGTTCACCGCGCTGAAACATCTCCAGCACGATATCACAACCGCCGATTAGCTCACCTTCCACCCAAAGCTGTGGAAATGTGGGCCAGTTGGCGTATTTAGGCAACTCTGCGCGGATCTCTGGATTCAGCAGAATATCAACATAAGCAAACTGCTCACCACAGGCAATCAGCGCCTGCGATGCCTGGGCAGAGAAACCACAGCTTGGGAACTTAGGTGAGCCCTTCATAAATAACAAGATTGGATTTTCGGCAATTTGCTGTTTAATTTTATCTAGCGTTTCCATTAACACCTCACAACATAAGCATTTTCAGATAGGTGGCTATTTTACGCTGTTCTGCCGCAACTGGCACTTGAGATTTAGAAAAAAAACCCCATTTCATGTTGCTATAAGCGAACAGACTGATCATGACAGCCTATGGCACAAGATCAGCGCACACCAACACTGTAAAACTTGAGTATTTTAGTCAGGTTTTGTAGTCTACGCCATGCAGACAACATAAACAACGCCAACGGAGAACGACTATGGCCTTTGAATTACCAGCATTACCTTACGCAAAAGACGCATTAGCACCACACATTTCTGCCGAGACGCTGGAGTACCATTACGGCAAGCACCACAACACCTATGTGGTGAAGTTAAATGGTTTAATTGAAGGCACCCCCTTTGCAGACAAATCGCTGGAAGAAATTGTCCGTACTTCAGAAGGCGGTATGTTCAATAACGCAGCCCAGGTGTGGAACCATACGTTCTACTGGCACTGCCTGTCGCCAAATGGTGGCGGTGAACCAACCGGCGCCTTAGCCGATGCTATTACCGCTAAATGGGGCTCTTTCGCCGCTTTTAAAACTGCATTTAATGACAAAGCAGTGAACAACTTTGGTTCGAGCTGGACCTGGTTAGTGAAAAAAGCTGACGGCAGCCTGGATATTGTCAACACCAGCAATGCGGCAACGCCACTAACTGACACCAGCCTGACGCCGGTAATGACTGTCGATCTGTGGGAGCACGCCTACTATATCGACTACCGCAACGCACGTCCTACATACCTGGATGCGTTCTGGGCATTAATTAACTGGAAATTCGCTAGCGAAAATTTTGCTAAATAAGCATTTTTTGACCATACAAACCCGGCTTATGCCGGGTTTTTTATTTGAGCCACATGACTTTTAGGCTGTTTTTCAACTCATTCTTCCGCACCCGCATAGCCGCAGCACCATTACATACTTTTCTGTAATTTATCAGGCGGGAATCCGCTTTACTGTCTAACCTTAGAGTAACAGCTGGGCTGCTACCCTTTTCCGATGTTTAAAAAGCTGGAGGTGCGTATGAGCATTTTTGAGCACTACAAATCACGCTATGAGGCCGCAAAAGAAGAAGAATATTCTATTCAGGAGTTTCTGGCGTTATGCAAAGAAGATAAAAGCTGTTACGCCAGCTCAGCTGAACGTTTGTTGTTGGCAATAGGACAGCCTGAACTGATAGATACCGCTCAGGAGCCTAAATTAAGCAGATTGTTTTCTAACCGTGTCATTGCGCGCTACCCGGCGTTTTCGGAATTCTACGGTATGGAAGAGGCGATAGAGCAAATCGTGTCTTATCTGAAACACTCGGCTCAGGGACTAGAAGAGCGCAAACAAATTTTATACCTGTTAGGCCCCGTTGGTGGCGGTAAATCGTCACTGGCAGAAAAACTTAAACATCTTATGCAGCAAATTCCCATCTACTACTTAAAAGGCTCACCGGTGTACGACCATCCGTTATGTCTGTTTGATGTCAACGAAGATGGCAATATCCTGCAACAAGAATATGGCATTCCGAAGCGTTACCTGCGCAATATTATGTCACCGTGGGCCAGCAAACGACTGCATGAGTATAACGGCGATATCAGCCAGTTTAGTGTCGTGAAGAAGTACCCGTCTATTTTAGATCAACTGGCTATTGCCAAAACTGAACCCGGAGACGAAAACAACCAGGATATCGCCTCGTTAGTTGGTAAGGTCGATATTCGCAAACTGGAACATTTCGCCCAGAATGACCCTGATGCCTATAGCTATTCTGGTGCTTTGTGCCGCGCTAATCAGGGATTGATGGAATTTGTTGAGATGTTCAAAGCGCCAATCAAGGTACTGCACCCGCTGCTTACCGCGACCCAGGAAGGCAATTACAATGGGACGGAAGGCCTAGCAGCACTGCCGTTTGATGGCATTATTCTGGCACACAGTAACGAGTCTGAATGGCAGACCTTTCGTAATAACAAAAACAACGAAGCCTTTCTCGACCGGGTTTATATTGTCAAAGTACCGTATTGTCTGCGGGTCAGCGAAGAAATGCGTATTTATCAAAAGTTGTTGGAGCACAGCGAGCTGAAAACGGCGCCATGTGCACCGGGTACGTTAATTTCGCTTGCCCAGTTTGCCGTGTTATCCCGCTTAAAAACCCCGGACAATTCCAGCCTGTACTCAAAAATGCGTGTCTATGACGGTGAGAGTTTAAAGGATACCGACCCCAAAGCTAAATCGTACCAGGAGTACCGCGATTACGCCGGCGTTGACGAAGGCATGACAGGCTTATCGACCCGCTTTGCATTTAAAATTCTGTCGCGGGTATTTAACTTCGACAGTACTGAAGTTGCGGCCAATCCGGTGCATCTATTTTATGTGCTGGAACAGCAGATTGAGCGCGAGCAATTCCCCGCCGACGTGGCAGAACGCTACCTTGAACACTTAAAAGGCTACTTAACACCAAAATATATTGAGTTTATCGGTAAAGAGATCCAAACAGCGTATTTAGAATCGTACTCTGAATATGGGCAAAACATTTTCGATCGTTATGTTATCTATGCCGACTTTTGGATCCAGGATCAGGAATACCGTGATCCGGAAACCGGCCAGCTGTTCGACCGCGCGGCACTGAATGCCGAACTGGAAAAAATTGAAAAACCGGCAGGCATCAGTAACCCAAAAGATTTCCGCAATGAAATTGTTAACTTTGTACTGCGAGCAAAAGCAAAAAACAATGGTAAGAACCCCACCTGGACCAGCTACGAAAAACTGCGGACCGTGATTGAGAAAAAAATGTTCTCCAGCACTGAGGAGCTGTTACCGGTCATTTCATTTAACGCCAAAACATCAACCGATGATCAGAAAAAACACGATGACTTTGTCAACCGCATGATGGAAAAAGGCTACACCCGCAAGCAGGTGAGATTGCTGTCTGAATGGTATTTGCGTGTTCGCAAATCGCAGTAACGCGGTATAGCCGGAGGTAGTATGGCGCACTTTATTGACCGACGACTAAACGGTAAGAATAAAAGCGCAGTCAATCGACAGCGCTTTATTCGCCGCTACAAGCAGCAAATAAAGAAAGCAGTGTCTGACGCTATTAGCAGCCGCAGTGTGACAGATATCAGCAGCGGCGAGAGCGTAACTATTCCCAGTAAAGATATTAGCGAGCCGTTTTTTCATCAGGGCAAAGGCGGCCGCCGCCAAATT
>JBFKFH010000121.1:0-9807 GCA_041618685.1 Rheinheimera sp. | reverse complement strand
TGGCGAGCTCTATCGCTGTGGTTAGCCAACACCCCGCACCGTTGTTCGCACTGACGGTCGCTGAGGTGGCTACCATGGGCTTGCTACCACATAAACGCTGGTTTGAGCTAAGTTCAGACCATGATAATCAACAGGTGAAACAGGCCTTACAGAAAGTCGGTTTGTTAGCAAAATCTCATCAACTTATTGATACCTTATCTGGTGGTGAACTACAGCGTTTATATATTGCCCGTGCGCTGGTGCAGCGTCCGGGGCTGTTACTACTGGATGAGCCGACTAACCACCTGGACGTATTATATCAACATCAGATCTTACAGCTTGTTCGCAGTCTGGCTATACCAGCTTTGGCATGCTTGCACGATTTGAATCTTGCGGCGTTGTATTGCGACAAAATCTTACTATTACATCAGGGGCGGCAATATGCATTTGGTACGCCCGAGCAAGTATTGCAGTCGCAAATGTTACAGCAGGTTTTTGGCCTGGATTGCCAGGTAACGCGGCACCATCAGTTACAGAAGTTACAGGTTACCTTTATGCCTGCTAGCGGAGGCGAGCTATGTTAAAGCGCCATTACCGTGTTGCCATGGCGCTAGCGTTACTGCTGCTATTGATCAGTATGCTATTGAGCCTGACTTTTGGCAGTGCCAAGCTAACGATAAACGATATTTTCAACGTACTGTTTGGCTTGTCGACACAATCCGACCTGGCGCATACAGTAATCTGGCAAATTCGCTTACCCCGTTTAGTTTGTGCCGTGCTGGTTGGCGCAGGTCTGGCCATTTGTGGAGCTATTCTACAAAATGCCAGCCGCAACCCACTGGCTGATCCATATTTATTCGGCTTGATGGCCGGTGCTGGTCTCGGAGCCACCGTAGTAAGTATCGTGTTGCCTTCGCAAATGGTTAGTGTCGCACTGGGAGCATTTGCAGGTGCGTTATTTGCTGTTGCGTTAGTGTTTGTCGTTTGCTCAGGGCAACAGTGGCGTAAAGTGGAGATAACCTTACTGGCTGGCGTGGCTGTGTCATTTATGCTCAGTGCTATCAGCAGTTTTATTTTGTATTTCGCTGAACCTTTTGCAGCAAACCGCATTATATTCTGGTTAATGGGCAGTTTAAGTCGTGCTGATTGGCACAGCGTGTGGCTGCTAGCGCCAGTGCTATTGTTGGTACTGTTGCTAGCGTTGGCACTACGACGACAGCTGGATGCCTTGCTGCTAAGCGATGAAAGTGCCCGTACGTTAGGTGTCAATACCGCAAGGTTACGCTTGATATTGCTGCTGGCAACAGCGCTGCTGACTGCTTGTATTGTGTCGCAATGTGGCGGTATTGCGTTTGTCGGGCTGATGATCCCACATATCGTCCGACACTTTTTTGGCGTGACGGCTGTCCGCCTGTTGCTTGGATCAGCAGTAGCCGGGGCGTTATTTTTGATATGGGTAGACAATATGGCGCGTACTGTATTGCCACAACAGGAAATTCCGCTTGGTGTAATAACGTCATTGGCGGGTAGTATTTTTTTCTTAATGATAATGCGCCGGCAACGGCTACAGTGACTGCAATGACAACAGAAAACCGTAAACAACAACGTCATCAAGAGCGGCAACAACGGCTCAAAACACAGGTCGATAGCGCCATCGCTGCGGCGACCAATGAAAAGGGCTTGCTGTTGGTAATCACCGGCAATGGCAAAGGTAAATCTACCTCGGGTTTTGGTACCGTGGCCAGAGCTGTCGGCCATGGTTTTACCGCGGCTGTCGTGCAGTTTATCAAGGGTAACTGGGAATGTGGTGAGCGAAACTTGCTGGCTCAGCATGGCGTGAAATTTGCTGTAATGGCGACGGGTTTCACCTGGGACACCCAGGATAAAGCGGCTGACATTGCAGCTGCTGAACAGGTCTGGCTGCAGGCTGAACAGTTTTTGACAAACCCGGCAATAGATGTCGTTTTGCTTGATGAGCTAACTTATATGCTCAGTTATCATTATTTACCGCTTGAACGTATTGAACAGGCATTGCTCAACCGCCCTGCAGCGCAGCACGTAGTAATAACCGGGCGGGCATGTCACCGGCGACTGATCGAGTTAGCCGATACCGTCAGTGAAGTACAAAGCATTAAGCATGCCTTTGACAATGGTATAAAAGCGCAGCGGGGAGTTGATTGGTGAAAGCCTGGCTCTGCTTACTCTTGCTGATAATTACTGGTTCTGCCGTGGCACAGCAACGCATTATTGCCTTGGCTCCCCATATTACTGAAATGTTGTTTGCCATCGGTGCGGGAGACCAGCTGGTTGGCGTGAGTGACTTCAGTGACTACCCTGATGCAGCGACACGTTTACCCCGAGTAGCCAGCTATGCCAGCATAAATCTGGAGGCGGTGCTTGCATTGCAACCTGACTTAGTTATTGCATGGCGCAGTGGTAACCCGCCTGCGGATGTACAACGGTTACAGCAGTTTGGCATTAAGGTTGTTTTTTCAGACCCTCGTACGCTGGACGATATCGCTGCAGAACTCCACATGCTTGGTGAGGTAACCGGACACCAAGCTCAGGCAAATACTGAGGCCGGGCAATTCCGACAGCAGTTAACTGCGCTGCGTACAGAATTTCAGGAAAAACGTCCCATTCCGGTGTTTTTCGCTATGGGAACTGCACCGCTGAGTACTGTGGCCAATTTAGCCTGGCCGCAGCAAATGCTTGCAGTTTGTGCGGCGAAGAATATCTTTTCTGACGTGAAAGGAGACTACCCTCTGGTAGGTCTTGAGCAGATAATTGCCGCCAAACCTGAGATTATTATTCAACCGACGCGGCCAGATACATCGCCGGATCAAAACTTTTGGCGGCGTTTTACCAATCTGCCGGCAGTAAAAAAATCCCAATTTCTGCCGGTTAATGCAGATCTGCTGTTTCGCACCACACCCAGAACCATACTGGGTATCAGGCAGTTATGTCAGGGGATAGACAGCTTTCGCTGAATCAGCTGTTAATGCTACTCATTAGTTCGTTTGCACGGCGCATCAATCGCTCTGCCGTACGGATCTGATTGGTTTTTAACAGCTCACCTGACAAGCTCAGGTATTTATCTGCCAGCTTACGGTACAAGGCAATTTTCAGTGAAAAATCTGCGGGTAGCGATTGACTAAATTGCTGAAGTTTATTGTAGACAGCGTCAATTTCCGCGGCCTTACTACTGGCTACGAGTTCAGCCTCAAGCGCTGAAAAACCGTATTGATAAAAAATTTCAGCAGCCTGATAAGGAAAATCAACCACTCGCCCCGCGATAACAGCTTTTTCATAATCTGCCATGGCATTCACCGCGTCAGACAACTGCTGGCCCTGAGCGACTAAAGCTGCTGTGGCGCTGTGGTTAGAAAAAATAAGTTCGCCTACCAGGATGAGCTGCTGCAATGCCTGTGCATTATTGGTGGCTATCGCCTGTTCAAAAGCGGCAGTATAAGCAGATGTTTCAGTACTGTTTGGCTCAATCACATATTGGCTGTCAATGCGTTGCAATTGTTGCTGAATACTGAACAGATCAGGGCTATCAGCCTGGCGCTGATACTGTTTATTTAGTAACAACTGGTTAAGTTGTGCTCGCAATACTTCAATTGCAGTTTGCTTGCTGCGTAACATCCCGCTGCGCAACTCAGTCAAAAAATGTGAATCTGGATACAGAGTAATGGCTTGAGTCAGGATAGACTCGATTTCAGGATAATTGGGGTAATTGAAACTACGGTCACTTATCAGTTGATCAATTTGCTGTTCAAAGTGAGCTAAAATGCGGCTTTGTTGTAAGCGTAACAAGCCTTCGCGTTGCAACACTGGCGCACCATCCCGAAGCAGCGCGTTTAATAGTTCAGCTGCACTGGCGTCTGCTAGCCGTTGGTAATATTGGTGTTGCTCGGTCGCTGCAGTTGTACGTTGTTCAAAGCCTTGAATGATAGCCTGTTGCTGCTGATGATATTGCCATCCCCCCCAGCTGATAATTAACATTGCGACAGTTGCCGCTAAAGGCTGCCATAGCCGCCGATTAAACTGCAACATCAGTTCGTTAATACTGCTATTACGCTGCGCTGCGTCAAACCTTAACGCCCGTTGCAATGTTCGCCATTGCATAATATTCAAATGCGCTGGTTTTACGGCTTGTTTGTTTTGCTTTGCGGCTTTATCTGCCGGTAGCCGCTCAAACGGATGTTTACTTGTCAGCAACTCATAACTGACACATGCAAAGGAAAACAGGTCATCAGCTACACATGGGCTATTGCCGTTGAGCAACTGTGGGCTGGCATACGCGGGTGTGTAACCACTTAACGGCGCGGTCTGGCTTAGTTGTTCGGCAGCATAGATATCATGGTTTAACTGTAACTTTTGTGACACGCCAAAATCGAGAACTTTAACCTGGCCGGCGCGGTTAACCATAATATTGGCTGGTTTCAGATCTGCATGCACTATTCCTGTTTGATGTGCAAAGTTCAGTGCCTGAGCAATTTGTTTTAGCAAGTTCATTGCCAGATTAAGTGGCAGGCCTTTAGGTTTATGCCGCTTAATAACCTGTTCAAGGCTTTCGCCGTCTAAAAACTCCATCACAATAAAATAGTGCTGTTGATCGCAATCCACATCAAAAACCCGAACAATATTGGGATGGGAAAGCTGTTGGGTTTTATGCGCTTCTTGCAATAACAACTGTAACGCTTCGGACTGGTCAACAAACTGTTTCTGTAGCACCTTGATTGCTACTACACTGTTTACTACACCGGCATTTTGCAAAAATATATCTGTAGCCCGATATATATCACTCATACCACCTGAGCCGATTTTAGCTTCCAGCAGATACCGCTGTTTTAGCAATATACCCTCGCTCACCTCGGAGGGCGCTGACGGTGCCGAATTGACTTTACTGGCGGGCTTTACAGCATAGCGCGTCTTATCCAAGTCAGGTGTTATGTCGTCAATACCAGTCTGTGCCTGATCCGTCATATTCGCTCCATGTTTTGTTTGGTACTAAGGCATGCTCGCCAATCTAGCGATATCAAATCCCAATTTCGCGCTGGATTATTTCACAAAAAACACTCTTGATCATCATCAAATTGCCATTTAATTAACATTAAATTTCTTGACGCAACATTAAGTTTAACTTAATCTCTTCGGCCGATTTATGGTGAATAAATTGTATATTATGTGAAGTTTATCAGGGCGATGTGAGGCCAAGGGATATGTTGCTTGAGTTGTCAGTGCTGAGTTATCACCGGTTATCTCCCCGGCAGGTTGCCGTTAAACGCTTCGATACATCAGGGGGAACGCTTGGGCGCTCAGAGCATGCGGACTGGTATTTACCCGATCCTGAGCGGGTCGTTTCGGGAGTGCATGCTCTGATCAGTTCTGATAAAGGTCAGTTTAGCGTTATGGATAAATCAACCAACGGCCTTTTTGTCAACCGGGCGATAGAGCCATTGGGGCAGGGTAATCGTCATATTCTCCAACATGGCGATATGCTATTTATGGGAGATTATGAAATTCAGGTTGCAATCATTGATGCGTTGCCTGAGGGCGAAAACACCTGTTCCAACGTACTTTGTGGCAACGACGATGTTAGTAAGATCATTACGCGACCGGACACAGCAGCACACTGCAGTGATAGCGGATTAGCAATTAGCGAAATCGGCAGAACTAACGTAACGACTAATGTAACAAATAATGTAACAACCAACCTCGATCTGGAGTTGCCCTCATCACATCATCTTAACCAAACACCGTCACTAGATGAGCATTTTCTTGCCCCCGCTGCATTAATCCCTGATGACTGGGCATCGGGTTGGCGACAACACCAAGACATCACTGATGAGCCAGCATCAGGAGGTACATCTGCATTATCGCCGTCGCTGATATCGGCAGTTTCGACAGGTGATAATGCCAGTACCAAACAGAGTATTCACAATACGCATCAGGACTGTTTACGGGCTTTTTTAAAGGGTCTTGGTGTAGCGCAAGAAAATCAACAAGCTATTGACTCTGTACAGTGGTGGGAGCAGTTGGGGCAGGTAATGCAGGAGTCGATGCAAGGGATTATTGCAGTAATGCGGGAACGCTCCAATGTTAAAAGTACGTTTCGGGTAAATCAAACTACGTTTCAGCAGCGGGAAAATAATCCGCTGAAGTTCTCCGCAAATTTCAATGATGCTTTTCACAATTTATTTAATCGGCCAGGTGCCAGCTTTATGCCAGCCAGGCAGGCTGTGGCCGAAGCATTTACAGACATCAGTCGGCATGAAGCCGCGATTATTGCAGGCGCCAACGGTGCTGTGACCGGGATATTAGCTGAGTTGGCGCCTGATAAAATTGCAGCGTCAGATTTCAGTAGTAGTTTTGTCGATCGCGTTAATCCGGCTCAGCGCCAAGCCAGACTATGGGCCCGATATAAAGTGCTGCATAAAGAATTAGCGACTCAGATAAACAGCAAAGATAACAAGGGTGTAAATGATGATTTTATTATGGCTTATGAGGCGTATTTACGTAGCCAATAAGCAGGCATGTAGCCCTAGTGATACCTTAAAGGAGTGGTACAAATGAAAATCATAAAATTACTGACCCTGCTCAGTTTTGCCATGCTGGTGCTCGCTGGCTGTCAGGCTGTATATGCGACTTTTCCACCTTCAACAACGTTACACTTTCGTGTGGCTGCAGATGTTAACCCTGACTTTGATGGCAGGCCATCGCCTGTGATTATAAAGGTGTATGAATTGGCATCGAAGACAGTGTTTGAGAATCAGGATTTTTTTGCGTTATATGACAGCCCGGAAGCGATTTTACGCACAGATCTACTGAAAAAAGACGAGCTGGTGTTTGAGCCTGGCCAACGAATTGAATACCAGATGACGCTACAGCCTGCCACTAAAGCTGTGGCAGTGGTGGCTGCCTATCGGGATATTGAAGGTGCCAGATGGCGTGCAGTTACAGATGTAAGACCAACCGGCTATGACGATTTTTATGTTTACGTTGACAAGCTGGCGGTATATATCCGTGAGCACGACGTAGAGCGTAAGCGGTAAACAACCCTGCAGTACAGGACAAATACGTATGAGTGATTACAGTCGCATCGCTTGGTCTGAAGGTTTGTTTTTACGGCCTCAGCATTTTCAACAACAAGAACGTTACCTTGACTACAGTCGTCGGCAACAATTGGCGATGCAAATGGCGCATTGCTGGGGTATACGCCGGCTTAGTATTGATTATCAAAGTCTTAAGTTTGGTCAGTTTGCTTTATCAGAACTTGAAGCTGTGCTACCGGATGGCACTGTACTGCAGTTGCCACAGGTGGAATTACTGCCTGCGCCTGTGCAAGTACCTAGAACATGCCGTGATCAGTTGATATACCTTTGCTTGGCTATGGATAAAACTACTGGTCAGAATATTAGCAGCTCAGACGGAGCGCAGATCAGCAGATTTAGTTTTGCAGAGCATAGCGTAACGGATGTCAGCCTGGCAGAGGATGCTACTGAATTAGTGCAGCTGGCAAAGCTGCGACTGCTGTTTAAACTGGAATCAGAAGACCGGGGCGGATTTATTTGTATGCCGGTCGCGCGGGTACGCGAAATATCGGAACAAGGAGAAGTCCGGTTAGTACAGAAATTTATTCCACCACTGCTTGATATACAACAAGATGCTGAGTTGTCTGCTTTTGTTAACGAAGCGTTGGGAATGCTATGCCAACGGGCTGAAGCATTAGCAGATCGCTTAGGTAAAAGTCAGGGTACGGCTAATTCTATCGTGGACTTTCTGATGTTGCAGGTTCTGAATCGGTATGAGCCGGTATTGCGTCATATTAAATCTGGTGTACTTGAGCATCCTTTACAGCTTTATCGTTTATTGATCTCAATGCTGGGCGAGTTGGCAACGTTTACCGCCCGACAAAAAAGGCCGCCAGAGTTTCCCGCCTATAAACACGACGACTTAACCACTGTCTTTGGCAATCTTAGTGTCATTTTGAACCAGACGCTAAGTGTGGTTTTGGAGCAAACAGCGCAAGCTCTGCCATTGGAGCAGGCTAAGTTTGGTATTTTGGTTTCGGCACTGACTGACAAAACCTTACTGGAATATGCTCAGTTTGTTTTGGCGGTGTCCGCCGACTTACCGCCGGACGATATCCGTAAACATTTACCAGCCAGGTTGAAAATCGGACCGGTTGAGCATATCCGCGAACTGGTAAATAACCAACTACCAGGCATTGCAGTAACCGCTCTGCCAGTGGCACCTCGTCAGGTGCCGTATCATGCCGGATACCATTACTTCCAACTGGATAAGGGCAGTATCTATTGGGAGCGGCTCGCGAGCAGTGGGGGATTAGCACTGCATTTATCCGGTAACTACCCGGGGCTGAAAATTGAACTGTGGGCGATAAAAGCGTAACCGCATCACGGTCACTGATGATTAACATGGATGACACCTCATGTCAGATAAAACTGTAATGAAACCCAGGCCAGGAGGTCGCTCGCAGCAAAAAAGTGCTGTGCTTGCCACTACCACTGACACCACAGGCGACAACGATAAAACCCGCATGTCGGCTAATGTGCGTTCTACCGGAAACATGCAAAAATTGCAGGTTTTGTCGATAAGTGACAACGTGCTGATTGATGAGGCCGCTGCATTATTGTCGCTGGTTTTCCCCATTCGCAGTACCAGGCAACATACGGATGTACCCGGTTTAAAGACGCAGTGTGTTGAACTGATAAACCATTATCAGCAGCAGCTGCGACACAAAGGACTCAATTCTGAGCTTATTGAGAAAGCCCGTTACTGTCTGTGCTCTTTTATTGATGAAACTGTGCTGAATACCGAATGGGGAGGCAACAGTGATTGGGCAACGGAAAGTTTGTTATCAACTTTTCACAATGAAACCTTTGGGGGCGAGTATTTCTTTACGCTGCTTGAAACCGCTATCGCAGCACCCAGCGAACATCTGCTATTACTGGAATTACAGTATCTGTGCTTAGCCTTTGGCTTTGTCGGCAAAATGCGTATTGAAACGCGAGGATTTGAAAAGCTGGAAGGATATCGTGAGCGTGCCTATCAGGCGATCCGCAAGCAACGCGGGGAGCCGCCACGAGAGCTGTCTCCCGGTTGGCGCAGCCAGGTGAATGCCACCAGCCAGCTCAAAACAGAATTTCCGTTGTGGGTCATTTGCACTGTCGTCGCCGCGGCGCTGCTCGGGTGCTATATGTATCTGAATTATCAAATCAACAATTACTCTGATCAGGTGCATCGCCAACTCAACTCCTTGATAGCACTGCAGCAGGATGCCCCGCAGCCTGCGTCAGCCAAAGTCCGGCAGGATGCTGTACGTCTTCAACAACTGTTACAGACAGAGATCCGCCGCGAGCTGCTACAAGTGATTGAATTACCCGACAGGGTGCGGATCCGTGTTGGGCTAGATCAGTTGTTCAACCCCGGCAGTACCGGGATCAATGAAGGATTTCAACCGATTGCCGGAAAAATTGCCCGAGCTTTGGAAGGAACTGAAGGCCGTATTCTTGTCAGCGGCTACACCGACGATGTGCCTATTTTCACCAGTAAGTATCCATCTAACTGGCACCTGTCTTTGGCACGTGCCAATGCAATGTCAGATGCGCTAGCGTCTGGTGCGGATTTACGTGGCAGGCTTTGGCCTGAAGGACATGGCGATGCAAATCCGATTGCACCAAATGACACGGCGACTAATCGAGCGTTAAACCGCCGGGTTGAAATAGACTTGTTACAGTAGAGTTTAAAACAAGGGAACTGTTATGAAATTTAACACCGCACTACGGTCTGTATTTTCAG